>JAVBTU010000549.1:0-4207 GCA_031556015.1 Thermoguttaceae bacterium | reverse complement strand
ATTTCTTGGACCGAGAACGGCATCCCGCAGCGAAAATCGTTTCCTGTGCTGAAACTGACCGACTTGCGATTGCCCGGAATTCCTGAGAAACTGGCGTCGCATACGACCAGATTGTTCGATGCGATGACCCAGGCGGCGAAGTGCGTCGATCCTGAAAGCACTCGATATTCGCTCGGCACAATCTGCTTGCGAGCGACGAAATCGCAGATCATCTCGACAGACGGGCGACAGGCTCTGATCCAGGACGGTTTCGCCTTTCCGTGGGATCAGGACGTACTCTGTCCGGTGTCGAAGATTTTCAACGCGAAGGAACTCCGGGACTCGGCGGCGACCGTGCAAGTCGGCTATGAAGCGGAGCACCTCTGTTTCAAGACCGACACCGTGACGCTCTGGTTCAAGCCGATCGAAGGCAAGTATCCGAAGCTCGACCAGTTCATGAACGGCGTCGATCAGATGACGAGGTTGACGCTCGACAAGAACGACGCCACGTTCATCGCGGACCGACTCGACAACCTGCCAGGCCGTGATCGTCAGTTCAAGCCGGTGTACTTCTCGCTTGACGATAATGTTGCGCTGTCCGGTCACGACATCGATAACAAGACCGCGACCGCACTGCGACTCAACGGATCGCAATACGTGGGCTCCGGCGTGAAATACTCGGTCAATCGCGACTACATCAAAAACGCCCTGAATTTCGGGATCGATCGTTTCGGTTTCGACCCGAAGGAGTGCAGTCCGATCGTCGGTCGCGGCGACAACAAGGTGTTCGTGATTATGCCGCTCGATGACACCGAACCCGTTTGTGAAAATGTGACCGTTCTCGATTCCGGCGTCAAGGCGTCACTACCGAAAAAGATCGACAAGCCGATGATTCGCGAGAAGTCTCCGGTGTTGACGACGGCGGCACGGCGTGTCACGGAACCGAAGCCGGAACCGGCCAACGCGATTCAGGCGGCGGAGTCGCTCTGCGTGAAGCTGCACGAGACGCTGCAATCGACGCGGCGGCTTGTGAAGCATTTGAAGCAGCAGCGGCGTCAGGACCGGCTCGTTCGTTCGACGCTGGAATCGTTGAAACAGTTACAGCACGTTTAAAGAGCCGCATGGGAAGCGTAGCGGAACTTGCGGAACACGACAGGGGTTAACCTTTTTCTGTTCCGGAAGTTACGCTTCGCTTCACTCCGTGCTCTTTTTCGTATTTTATTACATCAACTTTAATCAAAGGAGAAATCCTATGGGAGCAAAAATCAATGTCGCATATTCCAAAAAACTCGGCCTTCCCAATTACGGTAGCGAAGGCGCTCATTGTGAACTTGAGATCGAAATGGATTCTTCCGTTTTCGGCAATCCGCAAGATTTTCAAAACCGCGTCCGGGAAATTTACCGAAAATGTCGTGACGCCGTGGAGAACGAACTTCGCGGAGAAACGAGTCCTGAAGCCCGTCCTGCGACGTCTTCGCCGGTTTCGCGTGGTGCGTCGGCGTCACCGAAACAAGCGAAATACGCCGAACAACTCGCTTCGCAAGTGAAGGTCCGCAACCTCGACAATCTCTGCGATCGAATGTACCAGAAACCGTTCGCGGCGTTGACGGGCCTGGAAACAAGCAATCTCATCGACACCCTCCGTGAGGTCAAAGCCGGTCGTCTTGACTTGGCCGCGATTTGAAAGGAGGTGTCAATGAGTGAGCTTTTCAATTACGTCTCCGCGTCTCGGCTGAATCTCTGGATCAAATGCCCGCTGGCGTTTCGGTTCAGGTACGTCGACGGCATCACGACGCCGACGAATGCGAATCTGTTTCTCGGCAAGGTTGTCCACGCAGCTCTCGAAACGTATTATCGGAATCGGCAGATCGGCTTGACACCGATCACCGAGGACGCGAACCGCTTCGTTGTCCAATCGTGGACAGCCGTGGAGAACGAGGAGCCGATGGATTGGGATTCCCCGGCGGAAGCCGAGAAATCGCGATCTCAGGCCGTTGATCTCGTTCGGGCGTATATCGGCGAGTATGCGGAAAAACCGGAACGGATCGTCGCGATGGAATCGACTTTGGAGGTTCCCTGCATTGATCCCGACACCGGCGAAGACTTGGGGATACCGTTATATGGCGTCGTCGACCTGGTGCTCCAGGAAAACGAAACGCCGATCGTCGTCGATTTCAAAACGGCGTCGAGTGCGTCCCAGATTTGCGAGCAATCGCATTCGGTCCAGTTGACGTTGTACTCGCTCCTTCTCGAAGGAAACGGGTACGTCGATCCGGAAACGGAAATCCGCCAACTTGTGAAAACGAAGACGCCGAAGATTTGTTCGCATCGTTTCGGTGCCCGAACGGATCGGGAACGTTGTCGTTTTTTCAATTTGGTGCGGGAATATCTCAACTACTTGGATCGCGGGATTTTCAATTATCGGCCCGGCTGGACGTGCGCGATGTGCGACTACCGGGGTTTGTGTGGTTCGATTTGATACCGGCGTCCAAGACGCTCGGCTAAACAGTTTTTCGGAAGGAGGAAAATATGGCGGCAATTATTGGAATGCTTTTGTTCGTCGGCATCGGCTACTGTTGCATCACGAGCATCTACCACCTCGGCAAAGCCACCGGCAGCCGCAAAGCGTACCACGTCGGACGGTCTCACGGTCGACGGCGGTAGCGCTTGGAGCCCCTTTCGCGAGGGGCTCTTTTTTAGCCGGGCTCATTTTCTCTTTCAAACTCAACGTCGAGAATCATGGAATCGGCAGATGGCTCTTCCGTCGTTTTTTTGCGGCGACTTGATCGACGCGGAACACGCTTCTTCGGCTCGTCCGGCAATTCAGGGACCAAGTCAGGTATCAAAATCGACCACAAAAAGTTTTGCACGATGACCTGGTTTTTCAAAAGCTCCAGAAGGTCGACTTGCTGCGACGAGACACCTTCAAGATTCGCACCGTCCTTAAAATTCCGCATTCTCTTACACCTATGGATTATTCCCCTCAAAAAAAATCGCGGGCATTTTACACACGCGTGTAAAATTCTTCTCTGTTTCGCTGCCTTGTTTTACTTTCATGATCTCAGTCTACCATAGCCGACGCCCCTCTCCAAACGCCGCGTGTCCCTTCACGGTTCGATGATCTTCATTGGACTCATCGCATACACGACTCGTTTGAAGAACCGGTTTTTGCAGCGGATCACCGCGTCGTAAACATTGGTCCGACGCAGAATCATCCGGACTTGCAAAATCGCATTTCCCTCGAATCCGTCGACCGGAAGTTCGAATTCGGTTACTTTCGATTCGTAGATGATACGACCGCGAAACGTTTTTCTTTGGCCCCGTTCATTATAAACCACCTCGTCGAGGAAGCACAAAACATCCGTGAACAACGTCGGCTTCGTTTGCCTGGCCGTTCGTCGAAACAGACCGGCAGGCTCCTCGACGACTTCGTACTGACCGATCTGCAAGCGAACCGGAGCCCGCGATTCGGACTGTAAAACCCGCAACTCATCTTTCAACGTCGAATCGGGAAGCTGGATCACGCATGCGGCCACGTCTTTCGACGAGGGAGCGATTCGTTCCAACTCCTCAATCGCGTCCTGCGGCATCCGGCTCTGGAGCCGATACTCCATGTAGTTTTCCCACGGCACGGCGTCTACTTCCATCCTGGTCAACGCAAACGGATGCGGCCGGAACGGTGTGTTACCGAAAACATACCTCTCCTCGATTTCGGGATACGGATGGAACGTATCGTAAAGAACGACCTTCCCATGCTGAGCGACGATCGCACGCATCGTCCGGGAATCGTAACGCTGGAACCAAAAAGTTTTCCGTCCGATTTTTCCGAACGAAGTCCAGTCGGTCGTTTGCACATGCGGAGCGGTTTCGAGTTGGTCGATCCAACCGACCAACGGCGGGTAGAACCCGGCATGTCGGAACCGCGAAAGCGTTCGTATCAGGTGAAGCGGATTATTGTAAAAAATCGTATTCCGATGGCCGCGTGATTCCCGTTTCAGAATCGACCGGTAAACGTCCGGATGCAGAATGAAACCCGCGTTGCTGGTACGACGACCATAGTCCGGAAAAAGCCTCAAGGCATAATCGTTCGGATAATTTCCCTCACGACCGATACAGAGAACACCGCAATATCGGCCCGGTACATCCTGGAGTGGGATCACGAGAACGAGGTCCCAGCCGCGTCCGCGAAAGAGTCGTCGCGGTAACGTGCTCGGCTTGATGACGCCGG
>JAVBTU010000274.1:0-10376 GCA_031556015.1 Thermoguttaceae bacterium | reverse complement strand
TCGTATGGCCGTAATCGATGACCGGTGAATATTGGAACAACTGCCTTCCGAGCAGCATATTTCCGTAATCCCCTTGCAGCATCAAGGAATTTCCGGACGCGCCGAGTTCGCCGAACAGCTTCTGCATGATCGCTTCGTTCGGGTCCGTCGGGCCGCCCGTAGGATCGTCCCAAAAGGTGTACGCCGATATGGAAATCATGACCGATTTGGTTGAAGAAAGCCCAAGCTGACCGGAGCTCGTGACTTCCTGCGCCGTAACGGCTATGGTCAATATCCGGGACACGTCTTTTCCGAGAAAATCAGACGGTATGTTCCACGTAATTTGACCGGTCTGCGGATCGATCGTCATGCCGTCCGGAATGTCGTCCCCTTCCAGCATGTAAACCACCTGGTTGATCGGAATGTCGGGGTTCTGGATGTAGTCGGGATCCCGAGCCGTGACCCGACCGGTCAGTTTAGAGCTGGGGCTTCCGACGAAAACGGTGTCATCGTCCTCGAACACCGGAGGCGAATCGACTTCTTCGACGAACAAGTGCAACGATTTTTCGTCGTACAAACCGGTCTTGTCGGTCACGCGCACTTTGACATCGAAGTTGAACGTCCCGCATGCTTCGTCCGGCGTCCACTTGATCAAGCCGGTCGCGGCGTCGATGGTCATGCCGTCCGGATGCGTTCCGATAAACGAATACGTGAGCGGATTGCTTTCGCCGGGATAAATGTCGTCGTCCTTGGCGGTCAGTTGCAGGGTAAACTCTTCCTCTTCCCGGAGCGTGTAGACGTTTTTGAATTCGTTCGTAAATTCCGGGGCCGTGTCGATTTCGTTGACGGTCAGCAGGACGTCCTTGCGGCGGGTGTCGCCGTTTTTGTCCGTCAGGATAAACACCGGATTGTAGACGGCCGGTCCGTCCGCTTCGGTCGTCGTCCAACGGAACACCGCCGTGGTGTCGCTGGTTTTTTCGAGCGTGTAATTCGTTCCGGCCGGGAGCGAACCTTCTTTCAGGGCAAACTCGACCGCTCCTTCGTAATCCTCGTCGTCCAGTTCGAGTTCCAGGACGAATTCCTCCCCTTCGTCGATCGTCGTCGTGCCGGTGATTTTGTATTGCGGGCCGTTTTGAAACGAAATTTCAACCGACTTGGTCGAGGAAAGTCCGGAGCCGTTGGTCGCTTTGATTTCAAAAATATAATCGTCCGCTTGCCCCGCGGTCGGCGTCCAGGTGAAGATTCCATTTTCCGTAATCGCGGCTCCGGTCGGAATTTCGATCGTTTCCCCTTTGGAATTTTTGACGGAGTTGATCGTGAATTTCGTCGCGTCGGCAACCTGATTTTGCGTTTCGAATTCGATTTTGAGTTCCTTGTCCACCTTGGCGTCGAAGATCGTGTTTCCGGCCGGTTTGGTGAAGACCGGTCCCTTCGTGTCGATCACGACGGCCAACTGCGTGGAGATCGGACTCTCCATCGCTTCGTGTCCGTAATCGGTCGCTTTGGTGAAGACCTGTTTCGCGGAAAACTGGTAGGTTCCATCGGCGAGGGCGGTCGGATTTTCGCTCAACTTCGCCTTGATCGTCATGGTCCAAAAGCCGTTTTCCTGCTGGACTTGGGAAACGAGTGTTCCCGCCATTTCGTACCCGTTGCTGTAAAGGAGTACGGATGCGCCGTCGACGACGTCGGACACTTCGAAAATCAATTCGTTCCCTTCCTTGCCGTTGTTCCGCGAAGTGATGTTGTCCCCCTGCGTTCCCGTATCGGCCAGCGGGGAAAGCACGATCTTCGGCGCCGAAGGGGCGACGAATAATTTGACGATCTGCGAAGCGTCGCCGAACGTGTAGCCGTTGTTGACGTCGCCGTCTTTGGCGACCGCTTTGATGAGGATCTCTGACAATCCGCCGCCGGTCGCCGGCGTGGTGATCGTGACATCACGTCCGTTGCGTGTCACGGTGATGTTCGGGTCCCCTTTTTCCGTCGAGTTGTACTGGGCGACGTATTCGACTTCGCCGGGAACGGCGTATTCGGGAAGCGTGAACGTATAAGTCTGTCCGGCCGAAAGATCGAGGTACGTCGGAACGTTCCACGCCGGTTTCGCCGACGGTTCGGCCATGACTTTCACCGTGAACGTGTACGGAACCGGATCGTTCACGCCGTCGGACACCATGACCGTGACCTGTGATTCGCCGTCCTTCGCGTTGGACGGAACGACGAAACGGAGCGTTCCGTTTTCGTAATCGTCGAAGATTTGAAAATTGTCCGTTTTGACCGCCTTGACCGGAACGCCGGCCGAGGAGGCGGAAACGGCGTTGATTTTTTCCCGGATATCGTCCCCTTCGGTGATGAAACCGAACACATTATGTTTGTTGTTCAGCCAGGGAGTCGCGTTGTCGGTAATAAAAAACTGGCTGTCGTTCGTGTTGAATTTATTATTGTCGGCGTTGTTCGAGTTGGCCGTCGAAACGATCCCGCGACTGGAATGTTGCAGCAGGCTGTTGTATTCGTCCTTGAATGTCGTTCCGGTTCCGCCGTAGCCGTTGCCATACTGGACGTCCCCGCCCTGGAACATGAACCCGTCGAGAATTCGATGGATCGGAACGCCGTTATACGTGTACGTTTTCCCGCCGATCTCCGCACCGTTGATGATGTCCATAAACCGCTGTGTCGTGATCGGAGCTTCTTTCTGGAAAAGCTCCATGATCATGTCGCCGACAAGTTCCCAATCCGCTTTTCCGGCGGTCTTTTCCTGATACACGGAAAACTTAACGCTCTTATTCCCGTCGAGAACGGAGGCGCTGAACAACGCGTTGCCGTCGTTATTCGTGCTTTGAATCGTGTAGGTCAAGCGATCGTTGTCCGCGTCTTTGCCATCAAGAGCCAAGTGATAGCTCGTCCCCGGGGTCAGATAGAGCACTTCCGGCAACCCTTGCAGAATCGGGGCGGAATTGAGCACGATCCGCTCTTCCAGCGGCTCGAACATGAGTGTTCGTGTGTACTTTTTCCCGGAAACCTGGGTGGGCGTTTGACCGACAAAAAAGATCCGACGAAGTAAATCTGTTTGAGTGGACATGAGGAAAGCGAGGAGTTCAGTTGATTACAGGCGTTGATCGAAGTGAAAAGTGATAGGTGTTTATTTGGAAAGTGCCCCGTTAGCGGCGGGGCTTGCCCCGCGTTTGTTATGTGAAAGTCGCGTCTCCCCAAACGCCCTCAAGGGAAACCGTCCGCACAGCCCAGCCCGGGGCAAGCCCCGGCGCTAACGGAACGGCGCGAATTAACCTATCACCTATCACCTATCACCTATCACTTATAACCGCATCGACAAGAAACGGCCCGGTTTTACGCCTTTTCGAGTACTGTCAATTCAAGTCGCATGATCCGAAAAACCGTTGAATCCGGCAATATGGAGCGCGGGCGTCTCGCTCGCACTCCGTTTCCGCTTGGATGCTTCTTGCGCCGATTTTGTTTTAGGTAAAATCGGAAAAAAGTGAAAAACTTGTCTCGTAAATCCCGTCGAGAACCAGCCGGGGCAGCCAAACCGCTTCCCGCCTCTTGCGAACGACGTTGTAAACCGGTTCGGCATTCCCGCCGGTCAAAATCAAAATCGGTTTCGATTTGACATTGCCCGACGAAAAGGATTCCTCGATCAATTCACAAAACCGTTGGATCGCTCCGACGGTCCCCTCGAAAAGTCCGCAGCGAATCGCATCGTTCGTGTTTTTCCCGGGAAAAGCGATGTCGTCGAAGGTCCGGATCTTCGGCAACAGGGCGGTTCCCCGACGCAAACTTTTCGCGGCCAGCTCCATACCGGGCAGGATCGCTCCGCCGAGAAACACGTCATCCGGCGAAACGAGATCGACCGTGATCGCGGTTCCCAAGTCGACCAGGATCATCGGTTCGGTCGTGTAGTCCGGGGCGAATTTTCGTTTCCAGCTTACCGCGGCGTAGGCGCCCAAAAGCCGATCGATTCCGACCCGATTCGGTTCGTTCACATCGACCGGGAGGGGAATATCCGCCGTTTTCAAGACGTGAACGGGATCGTCGGGCCGTTTCTTCCGAATCCGGGCGAGAAGTCTTTCCGTTTGACGTGGATTGACGCTGCCGATCACCCAACGGATTTCCCTCTTGCCGCACACTTTTACCGCGGAGGCAAGCGTGTCCAAGTCGCGCACCTCGCCCCGATCGTAAAGGGCGAATTTCACGCGGCTGTTTCCAATATCGACGGCGATGAACATAGTGTAAACGGTTAAGAAATGTATTTTACCCGTTAGCCGGTTCGCCTGCAAACCGCTGTGAGTCATTTGCCGTGAGCAGCCCGTCGCAGGCGACGGGGCTAACTTGTAACATCGGTACAAAAAATCTGGTTCTTTCCGTCGACGTTTTTTTGAAACGCGATTCGCTTTCCCTCGGGGGAAAAGACAACGGCCAGCGGGAGCGGGGCGGGGTCGGCTTGCGGCGTTACGCGAATCGATTTTCCGCCGAGCGCCGTGATAAAGACGCTTCGATCCGCGACGTAAGCGATTTCCCGACCGCTCGGACTCCAAGTGAACGCCGATTCGACGCTCCACGGATTGTCGGTGATCGGGACGATTTCGCCGCCGTTGGGAGAAACCGCGCCGATTTGCACGACTCCGCGTTCGTCCCGGAAAAGAAAAGCGATCCAAGTTCCCTCCGGGGAGCTTCGCACCCAATGTCGCGGACCTTGGATACCGGGAAATTTTCTCGTTTCGGTAAACGTCAAGCGTTTTTGAACGACGTTTTTCGGAGGAAACGGTCTTCGGGTTTCCGTTCCGGCAATCGGGCCGTCCCCTTCCAGCCGCAACTTTTCCGGATCGTCGGGCAGATCGACGAGAAACAACTCCGTGAGCTTTTCGCCCTTCAAGGAAACCGTATCGCCGAGAAACGCGATCGCTTTCTTTTGCCGCCGACCGTTCGGTTTGACATATCCATCGGTTCCGACCCAGGCGTCTTCGTAAGCTTTTTCGATCTCGTCGCTTCCCGGTCGCGGGGTTGCAACCGTTTTCGTAACCAGCACGGTCCAATGCGTTCCCTCGTGATTCCGCGGATCGTTCGGGAAGATCGGCTCCGGTCGCAAAGGAACGCTCACGCCGACGTTTCGCTGGTCCGGATCATGCGGCGGACTGTTTTTGTCCGCGTCCAGGCGGCGGAGCAGTTCGTCCTGATACGTGAACGAAATCCACGCCCCGTCGCCGCTGAAGAGATGGACATGCGATCCGCCGCGCAGCGAGCCGGGAAGCAACGGCTCGGCGAGTTGACAACCGTCGAGCGTTTCCACGCGACCGTCCGGATACAGAATTGCGCCGCATCGCCGTGTCGCTCCATAGGTCCAACCGGACGCCGGGTGTTCCGGTCCGTGAATGAAAACGATCCGGTTGTCCGCCGGCGAACAGGTCGCGACGCCGCAACAGGCTCCGCGAGAAGAACGGTAAAGAATCTCGATTTCACCGGTTTCGGCGTCGACGGATTCGATGCGATCCCCGTCGAAAACGGCCCCGTCCCGATCGCTTCGAACGTCGTAAACGATTCGGCGACCGTCGCGAGTCCAGACGTTCGCATTCGTCAGGATTTTATTGTACGGTGAGAAAGTCAGTGGGCGAAGCATGAGCCGATTTCCCGAATCGCCTGGTCGACCGCTTGGGAATCGACGTCCAGATGCGTAACCGCCCGGAGCGTCGTCGGGGCGGTCGCGTTCATGAGGATTCCCCGCTTGCTCAGCTCGCGGCTGAAATATTCGGCGGGCTCTAAATTTTGTACAGCGGCGTGTGCGATGATTTTTGCGGAAACGATCTCGAAAAAGACCATGTTCGTGTCCGTCTGATCGTATTTCAAGCGGATCGATTTCGGATCGAGGTTGTGGATTCCTTCGGCCAATCGCCGGGCGTTTTCATGGTCCTCCGCGAGCCGCTCGACGTGATGATCCAAGGCGTAAATCGCGGCCGCGGCGAGAATTCCGACTTGCCGCATCCCGCCGCCGAGTACTTTGCGACGACGAAGGGCGCGATTGATCCAGTCTGTCGGACCCGCCAAAATCGAACCGACGGGACAGCCGAGCCCTTTACTGAAGCAGAGCGAGACCGTGTCGAACGGTTCGGCGAGTTCCCGGGCCGAGAGATCGGTCGCAACGGCGGCGTTCATCAACCGGGCTCCGTCCAAGTGGGTCGTCAAGCGGTGCTTCTTCGCGATTTCGCAAATTTCCCGGACCGTTTGCCGCGGCCAAACGCTTCCGCCGCCGCGATTGTGCGTGTTTTCCAGCGATACCGCCCGGATGTCGGGAAAATGAATGTTCGGGGCACGCAAATGCGTCCGGAATTGTTCGGGCGTAAAGATTCCGCGCTTTCCCGGAAGAGTGCGAACGCACACGCCGTTGATTTGTGCGTAACCGGCTTGTTCGTAGATGTAGATATGCGAGTTTTCTTCGCAAATCATTTCCTCGCCCGGTTGGCAATGCAAAGAGACCGCGATCAGATTCGACATGGTCCCGGAAGGAACAAAAAGTGCTTGCTCCTTCCCCAAAAGATCGGCAACCTTTTCCTGCAAAAGACGAACGGTCGGATCGTCGCCGAGTACATCGTCCCCGAGCGGCGCTTCGAGCATCGCCCGAAGCATGTCGCGAGTCGGTTTCGTGACCGTATCGCTGCGAAAGTCGTACATTTCACGAATGAGGGGACGTGTTCACCCCGCGCTGACGCTTGGGGCTGGTAGTGCAACGCTTACGCCGAGGCTTTCAGTTTTTTGAGCATTTTGGACAACCGGGCTTTTTTTCGGGCGGCGGCGTTTTTGTGAATGATTCCCTTGTCGCCCATTTTATCAAGAGTTTTCACCGCATCGGCGAAAGAAGCTTGGGCGTCCTGCAAATTCCCGGCTCCGACCGTCTTGAGAACTTTTTTGCAGCGTTTGCGAATGGTCGTCCGAAGAGCGCGGTTTCTGGCATTACGGACAAGACTCTGTTTCAATCTTTTTTTGGCGCTTTTAATATTTGGCATGTTTTCCTTGTTCAAATGTTGTCGATACGATCCGGCAAAACCTACTCCCGGCAGCGGTGAACGCACTACGGAAAGAAAGATCAACCATTATTGTGTTCCTTTGCGATCTTGTCTAGGAGTTCCCCGATATCTTTGTAGGAAAAATCAATCGCCGCCAGTTGGTTCGCGAAATCATCCGCTTTTTCGTAATCTTTGAGCCCGATCGCCAGTTTGGTCGCCAGGTACAATGCTTTTTTCTTATTTTCCCCCTGGTCCGAAATGTTGTCGATCGCTTCCTGGTAGTGGGATTGGGCCAATTTGTATTGCTTGATTTGTTGGAAGCATTGCCCCAAGGCGAGGAGAGCTTCTCCTTTTCGCATCGAGTCGGACTTCGATTGCTGGTATTCGCCGATCGCTTCCTTGTACCGGCGGAGCTGGTAAAAAATGGTCCCCAGTTCGAAGCGGTTTCCGGCGTTCGCAGGCGCAAGACGAACTCTTTCCTGGGCGACTTCGAGTACTTTTTTATCGTACTGCTCCTTCTTGGCGGCGAACTTCTCTTTAATTTCCGGATTCTGCGATTTTTCGTATTCCGTCTTCAGTCGGAGCAACTCTGCATGGAGCCGCCGTTTGACCGTATCCATCAATTGCAGCGTCAGGTCGGTGTTGTCCCGATCCATTTCGACCGCTTTTTTATACGCTTCTTCCGCCTCTTTGAACCGATCCGCCTGGAAATGGTAGTCCGCCAAATCGACATAAGCGGACACGTCGCCGGGATCCTTCTTGAGCCGCTTTTGAATCTGCTCTTCGAAAGAGAGTGTACGTCCGAGAACGTCTTCGTCTTCGGGGACGAGCGAACCTTTTCCCTTTGCGGCTGCGGAAGGACCGGAGGTTCGGACTTCCCGGGACGTTTCAGCGCTGTCGTAACCGCCGCGATAGATCGTTTTTTCGACCATGATGTCGCCGATCGCTTTATCCGCTTCACGGTCGTCCGGCTTCATCTTTTTGACCCGGGTCCAGCAAGCGATGGAGTCGTCGAATTTCTTCATCTCCCGCAAAATCTTCGCGGCCATACGGTTCACTTCAGCGTCGTTCGGGTTGCTTTCGATCGAATGTTTCAGGTAAGCGAGTCCGGAGTCTTCCAGTCCCAACTCCAGACAGGCTTTCCCCATCGAAGCCAACGCGGACGCGTCCCAAGGGTTCGATTTCAAAAGCTCCAACCCGCTCTTGATCACACCCCTCCAGTTCTTTTTGACTTCCGCGGTCTTAATTCCCCCGGAGGAAAGCATGGAAAACATGCTCTTCTTCTTTTTTTCTCCGAACTTTCTCCGTAAGTTCGCGATGTAAGACTGAAGATAGATGATGTTTCCGGGATCGCCGAGAACGCACTCGAAAAACATGTCGCAAGCGTAATCGAAACCGCCCAAGCTCATCTGCTTGTTTCCGTTGTCGAAAAGCTGCTGCAATCGATTGCGAGCAGCGGGAGTGATTTCGGGAAAAGAGTCCGTTGACATGGAATTCCGGGATAAGAGCGTTAATGGAGTCGGTCCGGTGCGGTCCGCCCCTCTTTTGAATTCTACGCGTAAACCGGCTCGGGGTCCTGAGTCACCGGGTCGCTCGGTGTCGCGAAAACCGTTTCCGGCAGGCCGAGTTTCGCGGCGCCGGACTCGGCCATTTTCACCAAGTCCGCAAAGGAAACACTGGCAAGATGATCTTGCCGCTTTTTTTCCGCCGTTTCCCAGACGTGATTGAGAACTTGAACGGCACTGGAAGGAGGATCCTGGTCGCCGCCGAGCCTTTTGGTCGTTTGAACCGGTCCGTCGATAATATTCATGACTTGCCCTAGCGTAACATCTTCCGGCTTCGGGATCAAGTGATAACCTCCGGCGGCCCCGCGAATACTGGAAACGATTCCGGCCCCTTTAAGTTGGAGAAGAATCTGGACTAAAAAACGGGGCGGGACTTGGTGCTGTTCGGCAATATTGCGGATCCGAACCGGCTCATTCGATCCTTGACTTTTGGCCAACTCCATCACCGCAATGCAAGCATACTCCGTTTTCGCAGATATTTTCATTAAACCACCGTAAAGAGGACTCTAGGAATGCCCGGAGCTTGATTTGAGAGACCGTAACGTCTTCAAGCCGGGCTATAAAGGTTGAAGCACGAATAGATTCCTATTTTAGTGTCGATTCCGGTTTATGACAAGGCCCGGAATGATGGACAGAAAATATTACCGCGGACAACGCCTGCATTCCCCATAAACTTCACATTGAGGGACGGCATTTCTTTCTCCTCCGTATATCCTCGCGTTTATCTCCACGCCAACTCGACGGTTTTGTCGTGTGCGGGGTGGTTCGGGTCGAGACAACGCGGCGTCAAGGCGATCCCTTCCTTATGTAATTCGGCGAGAACCCAGGCCGTCGGGTCCTCGGCGCGGAATTTCCAGGCGGTCGCAGGGATGTTGATCAGGTGAACGTCGTCCTTCACTTCACAGCCCCAACTGTGGGAATGTCCGTAAACGTACGCTTTGACCTGCTTGCGCGGTCTAACGACGTCCCAAAGCTGGTCGGTATCCTTGAGGTGTCCGCCCCACTGCTCTTCCACGGGGAGACCGAACCGCAAATTGTGGTGTGCAACGAGGATCGCCGGTTTGCCGGGGCGGGCGTCCAACTCTCTCGCCAACCAATTCAGTTGCGACTTTCCGATCAAGCCCGGCGTAAAATTGGTCCGCTGCAGCGCGTCGAGGAAGACCCAGTTCACTTTCGGCGTTTCCAGGACGGAGCAATAATTGTCCGGAATCGCCGGCCGTTCAGCGCGATTCTCGTGGTCGGCCAAGGCGCGGAGGAAATTTCCACGGTCGTCGTGATTGCCCATGACGAAGCAAAGTTCCATTCCGCGGTCGCGCAGCGGCTGGAATTCTTCCAGGAGCGTCGGATAATCGCCCGGGAGCCCTTGGAGAAACACACAATCGCCGGAAATGATCGCGCCCGTGGGCCTTTTCGGGCAGGCAAGGATGTCCTTACGGATTTCGATCAGGTTTTTGACCGGGCAAACGTCGTTCAAAACGCGGTCCCGGTCGCCCGGAATGTGCGTGTCGGAAATCAGCGCCCAGCAGTCGCCGGAGCGGTCGCTTTCCTCGGCGAATGACGACCGTGAAGACCCGGAAAGTAAAATCGCCCCGGCCCCGGCGGCGAACGTGGTTTTGAGAAAATGTCGACGATCCATAGGAGTTAATATGAATTATGAATTACAAAAGGGAGCGGTTGCGAAAAGGGGGCATTGATTTGGCTTCAATCCGTAATGAACAAAGTCTTGAAAGGACGCAACTTCCCCCACCCCCGCGCAAGCCGGGGGAAAGTCGCCCACTCAATTATTCGGCCCCAACAGGCTTGTCGTTTTACACATCTTTTTTGTTTT
>JAVBTU010000265.1:0-5873 GCA_031556015.1 Thermoguttaceae bacterium | reverse complement strand
ATCAGTAAACAAGTTCTCCGTTGTGGTACCGCGATTGGTGCGATGATTCGAGAGGCCGAACATGCGGAAAGTCGTGCGGATTTTATCCACAAGCTCAGCGTCGCCTTGAAAGAGGCGAACGAAACCCATTACTGGCTTTGCTTGTTGAAAGACACGAAATTTATTACTTCGAGAATGTTCGAAAGCATTTCCTCGGATTGCGAAGAAATGTTGAAAATGCTGACCAGTGCCGTCAAAAAGTCGAAACAAGAAAACGGAAGTGAAAAGTGAGAATTATCACCAATCACTTCTCCCTATCCCCTATCACTTATCCCCTGTCAACTAATCATGCCTCAGTATAAATTTGAAGCGATCGACGCTACCGGGAAGGAAATCAAGGACATCATCGATGCGCAGACCGAGGAAGAGGCGCAGCAGACGATCCGGCAGATGGGGTACGTCATCACCAAAATCGCTCTGCACAAGGATCGAAAGGTCAAAAAAGCCGACAAGAAGAACGACGGGAAAACCTTCTCCTTCGGGAAAGTCGGCTCGAAACAACTGACGACCTTCACGCGACAGCTTTCGATCCTCCAGGACGCGGGCCTGCCGATCCTGCGGAGCCTGAACATCCTGATGATCCAATCCCGGCCCGGGGCCCTGCGAAACTCCCTGATCGACGTCTGTCAGGAAATCGAAAGTGGTGCCAGCCTCTCCGAGGCAATGGCCAAGACGCCCAAGGCGTTCAACCGCCTTTACGTCAACATGATCAAAGCCGGCGAAGCGGGCGGTGCCCTGGAAACGATCCTCCAACGCCTGGCCGAGTTTTTGGAACGGTCCGAACAGCTCAAACGAAAAATCAAAGCGGCCATGACCTACCCGGTCGCCGTCGTGTTTTTCGCGATCGCGATTCTGGCGTTCATCATGGTGTTCATTATTCCGAAATTCGAGGAAATCTTCAACAGCTTCGAAACCGAGCTGCCGATCATGACGCAAATTCTCATGACCGGTTCGCGGCTTTGTATGCAGTACTGGTTCCTGTTCCCGCTGATACCTTTCTCGATCTGGCTCATGATCAAACTGACGACCAGTTTCGAGTACGGGCGATTCGGGTGGCACCTGTTCCTATTGAAGTTGCCCATTTTCGGTTCGTTGTTCGAGAAGACGACCGTGGCGAGAACGACCCGGACGCTCGGGACGCTCGTCACTTCCGGCGTGCCGATTCTCGAAGCGCTGCACATCACGAAAGAAACGAGCAACAACGCGGTGTTCGAGCAGATGTACCAACGGGTCCTCGAGGCGATCCGCGATGGTGACACCATCGCGAGTCCGATGAAGGCGAATTCGTGTCCGGGATTTCATTTCGGGGCCCTGCTGTACTTCCTGTTCTTCATCCCGCTCGTCGGGGGATTGATCTACATGATGAAGCTGCGCAACCGCATCCTGGACGACATGGTCGTCAACATGGTCGACGTCGGCGAGGAAACCGGCGAACTGGACGTGATGCTTTACAAGGTCGCCGACACGTTCGACGACGAAGTGCAGACGCTCACCGAGAGCCTCATGTCGATGTTGGAACCGCTGCTGATCATGTTCCTTGGCATCATGGTCGGTTTCATCGTCATTTCGTTGTTTTTGCCGCTCATCAAACTGATCACGGAACTGTCCTCGAGCAACTGACACGGGTCGAGGACTCGATACGGTCAGCGACGTAATTCGTAATTCATCATTCGTAATTATTCACAAGGAGTGCACCATGAACGCTCGAACTTCTCGAAACACCCGGGGTTTCACGCTGGTGGAACTGCTCATCGTCATTACGATCATCGGCGTCCTCGCGGCTTTGGCGGCCGGCGGAGCGATGTACGTTCAAGGCAAGGCGCGCGAGGCGATGACGAAAACGCAAGTCGGTCAAATGGAAATGGCCCTGGAGCAGTACAAGAATGAATACGGCGAATATCCGCCGCTGCTGTCCGACCAGAAGGCCGTGGAGCGTCACGCCGCGTCGCGCTGGAAAAGGGCGAGCGTCACGTATGCGGACATCCTCGCGGCGGCGGGATTGCCCGCCGAATCGACGGCACACCAACGGATCGCGGCGACCCTGACGTTCTGGCTCGGCGGGCATCGCGACACCACCGGCACGTATACGGGCTTCAGCGCCGACGTGGCCAATCCGCTCAAGATCGGCGGGCAGCGCGCCGCGTCGCTGTTCGATTTCAACGAGAAAAACACGCTCCCGATCGGCGGCACCACGGCGTTCTGCTACGCCGTTTTCGACAAACCGGTCGTCTATTTCCGCAGCACGTCTCTCGGTGACGCCATGGCGTACATGCAAAAACCGGCGGAGGGGGACGGCGATAAAGTCTATCCGCTCGCCTGCGACATGGGGGAATTCGGCGTCGCCGTTCCCTATGCGAAAACCTTCACGGGCAATCTCAGCGGCTTCGGTTGGACGCCCGCGGATTTCGCCGCCGCCGATCTGTCCTGGTACGGCGCCAAAAAATTCCAGTTGATCCATCCCGGTCGCAACGCCCTGTTCGCCGACCCGGAGCTCCGGTACGACAACGGTGACGCCGGATGCAAGGAAACCTGGTTCGCCTGCGTCGGCACCGGCGACGGTATCACTTACGAAGACAACGACAATATCACCAACTTCACCGACACCGCAACCCTGGAAGGAGCGATGAACCAATGAGACGCGCATCTGTGCGCCGGTTCGCCTGCGAACCGCGTAATCGTTTCAGCGGCCCGTCGCAGGCGACGGGGCTAACGGAAACGGCGGAGGTGTCGAAACGGGCGGGGTTTACCCTGATCGAACTGTTGATCGTGATCACGATCATCGCGATGCTCTCGACGCTGACGCTCATGGTCGTCGGCAGCGCCATGCAAACGGCGAGAAAAGCGTCGACCGAATCGACCGTCGCCCGAATCGACGCGGCGGTCTGCGAAATGTACGAAACGTACGCCAATCGACGAATCGACGTCCGGATTTCCAAACTCCCAGCCGGCTTGAACAGCCCGGAGATGATCGCGAAAATCCGCCTCCATTTCCTGCACGACCTGATGCGTATGGAAATGCCGACGTTCTGGGAGGAAGTCGTCAACCCGCCGCAACCGTTCCTGGTGACGACGGCGGACAATAAGACCATCGCCGCGACGTACACCGACGGAACGCCGATTCGCGTCGAGGATTCGCCGCTGCGGCTGACTTACCTGGAAGCGTTTCGACAGGGTGTCTTCGCGGCCAGCGGCGGAAAAAACAGTGTCAACATTCAAAAGGACGAAGCGGGGAGCCCGTTCGTAGTCATCGACTACGCCGCCGATTCGCCGCACGTGACGGTCCGCAAAAACTCCCAGGCGAAATTGTTGTACCAAATCGTCATGAACGGCATTCCCGAATCGCGGGAAATGTTCGGCGAAAAAGGGATCGACGTTCCCGACGGAGACGATCTCCCCTGTTTCGTCGACGCGTGGGGCAAGCCGATTTACTTTCTCCGTTGGGCGCCCGGCTTTACCGGGAGCAATCGACAGCCGGACCTGTGGAAATGGACCGGCAGCGTGCCGGATCATACGGAAAACCCGTCGAACGAGGAATACTGGCGAAATAATCTTTCCCCGGACACGCTCCTGGACAAGTACTTCGAGCAGTACGCGGACCTTCGGGCGAAGACCTACGGCGATTCGGGTACGGATATTCTCAACAAAATCGGTTGGGAGGGACTCCCCTACCCGGGCGCTCCTTATTTTTTCTCCGCTCACGGCAGTATTTTCGACACGCTTTTGAAGTATCCCGATCCTTGCGACCTCGCGAAAATCCGGCGATTGGGAGAGAAAGACACGACCGGTTCGGTCATGGCTTACTCGCGTCCCGGCTTCCTGTTGGTGCCGCTCGTTTACTCCGCGGGACCGGACGGCGAGTACGGCATCTCGATTCCCAGCGACGAAGCGGACAAGGACGCAGGCACGGCGATCGGGGAAAAATTGCTGATCCTCGATCCGTTCAAATACGGACACGGCGCTCCTTTCGGCAATAAGGGTCACGAACTCGACAACATTCACAATCACAGGTTGGGAGGGCGATAAGATGAGACGATATTCGTTAGCCCCGTCGCCTGCGACGGGCATGTATTGCGGCATGACACTGGTCGAGTTGATGATCGTGACCAGCATCATTCTGATGCTCGTGGTGATCAGCGTGCCGGTGGTCAAGCCGATGCTCGAGTCCCGAAAACAGGCGGATGCGGCGCAGACGCTTTCCATTTACCTGAATTCCGCACGGATTCGGGCGAGTGAAACGGGTCGGGAATGCGGCGTCTTGTTCGAACGTTACACGGACAATAATCGCATGGAAGGCCCGGACGTCCTCTATCCGTACAACGACACGTGCCTGATCGCCCGACAAGTCGAAACGCCGCCCGTTTATACCGGAAGCGTCGGGGTCTTGGTTTCCGTCGAACCGATTTATGAAGTCAACGACAAAAATGGAAATCTCTTCGACAACTACAACGGACAAGTCGCGAACATCGTTTTTCATAAGTGGGATAGCGTCAACCGTGTTTGGAGCAGGTCCCCCAAGAAACCCTCTCAGCCCAATGATCTTCGCACCGTCTGTTACGATGAAAATCCGTACTGGAACAATCTCGTCCGCCGGGGAGACAGAATCCAGTTCGACGGCCAAGGGCCGTTTTACACGATCGTTCAGGAAGGAAGTTATCCGGACCAAGTCGAAGGTAATCGTACCAGAGATAACGCTTATTTTAATAAGAACCCGGCCGTTCAACCGGACTTGCGTTGCCCGATGATCGCCGTGCGCGGACGTGTGGAAGGGGGCAAGGATATGTTCGATATCCGTCGGATTCCCGAAACGGCACCGGTTCCGTTCAAGGTGATTCGCGCTCCGCAACCGACGCTTGCCCCGCCGATCGGATTTCCAACCGGCATTATTGTCGATTTACAATACTCGGGGATCGATTCCTTCGGCACGAGAAACGCTTCGGCGGACGGGCACTTTTTGTGGAGTGGTGTCGGGAGCGATTTCAGACCGCGGTCGGGAGCCGATCGTGAATCGGTGATCGTGATGTTCTCCCCGTCCGGTTCCGTGTCGCTCGTTCGCGGCGACTACGTTCTCGATAAAGATGGGCCGATCCATTTCCTTCTCGGGCGATGGGACCGAGCCGCGGGCGAATGGAGTCAGGACGAAAACAAGAGTTGGACGGTTCGGGCGGACATGTCGCCGTATCCGCCGGACGACGAATTGCGCAACTTCCAGGACTTGTCGAACATGTGGGTCACGGTTGATCAATACACCGGGCGGGTCACGACCAATCCCATGGCGCCGTCCGATTCGGATTCCGCCGAAAACCCGCTCAAAACCGTCAATGCCCGGGCTTATGCCAGTAAACCGAAATGATGAGATTGTTGAAGAAACTTTATTTTTCGACAAAAACAACCTCAGTAGCAACGAGGTTGTCGAAACAACAACCTTATTACCTTATTGAAAAGAGGAATAAGGTAATAAGGTTCAATTTAAGATGCGATGCAACGGCTACTAAGGTTGTTTCGTCAGAAAAACAAGGTGCAGATAAGGTTGAATTTCCGAATATCAATCCATTCCCTTTGATCGGGAGGACGAGAAGATGAAAATATCCATGAATCGAATCCGTCGCGGTTTGTCGCTGTTCGAGATTTTGACCTCGCTGTTCGTGCTGATGGTCGGACTGCTCGGCGTTTTGGCGGTGCTGCCGTTCGGACTGTACCAGTTGAATCGCGTCAACAAAGCGGACTTCGGCGGCAACTGCGGTCGGGCGGCGATGCGCGACATTCAGGTCCGGAACTGGGCCTCCGATTTCAAAACGTCGTTCGGTGAAAAAGATAACAATGGAATTATAAGAGAC
>JAVBTU010000007.1:0-3184 GCA_031556015.1 Thermoguttaceae bacterium | reverse complement strand
CCCGAGCTCAACCTGAAATCTCCGCGACCCTGCGTGGCGGCCCCTCGCGGCTAACCCCCCTAAAATCCGGATGTTTCGTACGAACTAAAAATCCTGCCGCGTCAAAAAAACGACGCCGGTCAGCAATCCGAACAGGGCGAGCGTCGTTCCCGCCGCCGAATAAATCGCCTGCGGTTGGACCATGTATGCGATGTACAACAGCGGCAGGAGGACGATCGATTGAGCGACGACATACAGGCCGAGCCCGGCGTATTGGACTTTCAGGTCCGTCGCGCCGAGTGCCCAACTGTTGGCGATCCAACTGACTCCCATGAACAAGCCGAGGACGATCAGCCAGGAAATCTGGTTGCCGACCATCATCCGAACAAGTTGTTCGATACCGGGAATCTGAAAGAGCACGAATTCCAACGCGACGAGTCCGAAAATCGCCGCGGCAAGATTCATGTAGGTACGCGTAATAAACGCACTTCTTTCATCCGCTTTCGCCAACGCGGCAAACGGATCCGAATATTCGAGATAATCGTTTTGGGGGTATCCTGAACTCATGATTTTCTCCTAAAGTTTGTGGAAATGTCGATTTCCGAGACGCCCCTGACAGCTTCCGTGCGAAATCCTCTTCCCGCGTCGACGTTTGGGACGTTTTGCGAGTTAGGCTTTGACCTGGGTATTGTCGGAATCGCTCTCTTCTTTTTTCTCCAATCCGTAGGCTTGTGCGATTTTCTTGCCGCCGAGGTGGTACAGGAAGAAATCGAGCCCGCCCCAACGTCCGGCCGGAACCGACGCGAGAAGTAGACAGGCGATCATTTCGACGAAGTCTTTACTGACGAACATGAAGTGTCCTATCATATCCGGGAGCGGCGGGTAAATGCCCGGCCAGGGGAATTGCGACAAAACCACGTTGAATAAAAACGCCGCACAGCCCAAGCAGGCGAGTCGATTGCACAGGCCGAGGATCATGCACAGCCCGATCGCGGTCAAAGCGTATGTTACGCCCAGATCGAGCATTTGCATATGCGATCGGAAAATCGGGTTCGGCACGGACGGTTTTTCGGGGGCGGTCACCAATTTTTGCGGATTGCCGCCCAATTCCGGTGAAACGACGCGACCGAATTCCGATTGCAAACCGATTCCCATTTTGTCCAATTCGGCGATCCAGGCGTCCGCTTCGCCGCGATAGGCCATTTCGGCGTCCCATTCCCGTTTACGCTGGTGAGGAGCGTCGTTCGTTTTCGCCTGGACGGACGCGAGAAATCGGTCATAGCTTTTTTCATATTCCCGGACCGGCTCCTCAATTTCAGCGGCGTATTCCCGCAGGGAGCGGATGTATTGCCCGAAAATCGCGTCGATTTCCTTCTTCTGCTTGTCGTTCAGGTCATGTTTGGCCAAAAACGAAGTCTTGAAGTCATTCCACGCTTTTTCGTAGACGGGCAGGGTCGGAAGTTTATCGACCGTTTCCGATTTTCCTTCGGAATTGACGAATTTGAAGGGATCGACGTCTTCTTTCGGCTCAACGTCGAGCCGCACGAATCCGTGTAAGTCCGGGAGCATCATGTAATAAAGTTCAGCGGTCGGGCCTTTCGCGACTCCGAGGAATCCCATGGCGCTGAAGTTGTGCCGCGGGATGAATTTATGCAGACCTTCGTAAAAGAAATGCCAACCGATCGACACGCGAAGAACCACGAATAAAATCACCGCGATCACACCGATACTCACCTTATGCTTATTCAAGGGTGAACTCCTTCATTGTAAAGACAGTTTGCGTAACACCGAATCACGAGCGAGTCGACCGTTCCTCGACCAAAATCCGCTCCGGGAAAGACACCCATTCTACTCAATTCGGACTGCCGTGGGAAGTGGGAAGCAAAACCGATCCGCACCAGAAAACCTCTCGGCAATATAGCGCCTTAATTCAAACGCACGGGGATGCGTTCGATTGAATGGAGCATGGGCATCTTGCCCGTGACACAGGCCGGAAGCCTGTGCGCCAAACCTTACCGACTACTTCACCGCGTTCAGGTCGTTCACGTTCAGCGGGACGCCTTTGATGATTCCTTCGCAGACGATTTTGTCGCCGAGAATGCCCTGAAATTTGGCGGAGATGAGTTTTTTGCGAAAATGCATCATTTGTGCTTGCATGACAAAGCGATTGCCCGGCGTGACGATCCCGCGGAATCGAACTTCTTCCAGTCCTGCGAAACCGAGAATACAGTCGGTCATCAGCTCGTGCTTGCCGACGTAATAGCTGGCCAATTGGGCGGCCGCTTCGCACATGATCACACCGGGCATCAGGGCGAAATTCGGCATGTGTCCCCGAATCCAAAACTCCTGCTCCGTCAAATCACGATAACCGGCGCAGCGTCTGTTTTCCCAATCGTCGTACACGATCGCGGTCAACTGCTCCATCTCGAACCGTTGCTGATTGAAACGTCGAATTTCTTCGAGGTCGGCAATGGGTCGGTTCAAATCGTAGAGCGAAGGATCAATAAGGAACGGACTTTGCATTCGTAATTTCTCGTAAAATCTCCGTTTAGGTTTTCACGGCGCGACGTTTGGCCCGACGTGCTTTCGCACAAGACGGACGTTTCCCATGATTGGATTTTTTGATTTTGCGGGTTGTCTTGGACATGATCGAAAATTTCAGTATGCAAAAATTAAAGAAAGTGAGGCGTCCAACGCGAAGAAGGGCCTCACTCAACACAGTTTGGCCGATTCTATCACGAAAAGGCTTTAGTGCCTAGGGCGCCCACAGCCACGGCAAGAGATCTGCAAAGTCCATTTTTTTCGCGAAGAGACACAAAGGCGTGGAGGTGCTTGACCAAAACTTCCATAAAATAAATCATCCATTTTGTTTGTGTTGCCTCTCCTGCTTTCAAACTCCGCGTCTTTGCGTCTCCGCGCGCTTTTTTCAAGACTTTGCAGTTCTCTTGCCCCTCACAAGGGGTTGTTTTGTAGAACAAAATACTGTAAAAAATGGGGGCGAGATCGAGCGAGTGACCGCGGTCCGGACAGGTGTCAAGTTCGAGCTTGACGATTTCGTCAACGAGTTCGGGCGCCAGGGGCGTTCTGAGATTTTGTTCGTGGCCCGGCTGGGCTCCTTTTTTAGTTTCGCGGTTTTTCCGTTTGGTTCTTTAGCCTTCGGCTTCGCACGCGGCGATACGTTCCAGGATCGCTGCGCTGGTAGCAT
>JAVBTU010000220.1:0-5732 GCA_031556015.1 Thermoguttaceae bacterium | reverse complement strand
CGGGCACAATAACCCGACGCCGAGCTGCGTTATCATTCCGAGTCCGAACAAAACGCCGATCATGCGCATGTTCAGCTTCATGTCACCGTTGAGGATGTGGGCGAATTCGTGGGCGACGATCCCTTGCAGTTCTTCGCGGTCCAGATAGTTGAGCGCTCCGTACGTGACGCCGATCACGGCGGAGTCGGGATCGAAGCCGGCGGAAAACGCGTTGATCCGGCGTTCCTTTTCCAAAACGTACACGGCGGGAACGATGATCCCGGCCGCGATCGCCATTTCCTCGACGATATTCATCAGTTGCCGCTCCTCGAACCGTCGGGTAAACGGACTGATTTCCCGACCGCCGAGCAGCTCCGCGACGGTTTCCCCGCCGCCGGAAGAAAGCTGATGAATCTTGTACCAGCTCCCGAGGACGATAATTACCGAACAAACTCCCTGTGTCCCAAGGAAACAGTACAGGCCGGTTTCCGAAAGGGCGAAGTCGAGCCAGTGTCCCGTGATCTGCTTCTCCGAAACGCCGACCGCGTAAGCGAACGAGATGATCGGAACGTAAAAACAGAACCCGACGAAGAACAGGGCGAAAACGAACGCCAAAATCAACCAACCGGTCCGGCGCCGCGCCTGTTTTTGATGTTCGAAAAAGTCCATGACGGTTCTCCTGTACGTTCGTACTATACAATCGGCACGAAAATTTTACAATCCTCCGGTCGTTTTGATTGTATTGACGAGCAAAAACAATCCGATCGCCGCGCCGAGGATGACCAGAACCCGTCGCCAGGGAAGAGGAGCCGGAAAGACGCTCCGGGAGAAAATTACCGTACAACTCAGAAGGACGAGATTTCCCAGTACGGTTCCCCAAGCGGCGCCGAGCATACCGTACTTCGGAATCAGGACGAGGTATAACAGGAGCGTCGCGGTCGTTGCGATCAAGTTGGTGTAAAGCTTCAGCACGGTCCGGCGGAAGACGTAAAACGCCCCTTCGAGCATGTACGACATGTTCAGCAGCAGTTCGGCGAAAATCAACGGCGCAACGACGGCGACCGCGTTTTGGTACGCATCGGCGGCGAGGAGTCGCAGGAGTTCCGGGCAGAAAACCGCGAGTCCAAGCCCGGCCGCACTTTGCAGCGCGACAAGCCGTAAAAACCACTTCGCGCGAAGCTCCCCCCCCTCGGGGCGGAGCATCCAATCGAACTGATACACCGCCCAAACTCGCAACAGCGGCGTCGCGCTGCACATCGCGGCAACCGAAGCGATTTTAGAACCGGTCGCGTAAAGGCCGACCTCGGCGTTGTCCCGAAACCAGACGAGAAAAAAACGGTCGCCGTGAAACAGAAGAAAAAGCAGAACGCCGCCGGGAATCAGCGGCAGGCAAAATCGCACGATTTTACCCGCCTGCGAAAAATCGGGAACGAACGAACCGAGTCGCATTTCGTTGATGTACAAAATCAGCGCAAACAGACCGCCCACCGCCGCTGTCGCGGTCCAGACACCCCAGATTCCCTGGTGTAAAACGGCAACGGTGTAAACCGTTCCCCCGACGCGAAGCACGAACACCAGCACCGAAAAAACAACGAATCGAATCGATTCCAATCGGCAACGCATCAAAGAAAACGGAATTTCCAGGCTCAATAGCACCATGTACGAGGAAATCCCGGCAAAAAGCGCGAACGGATTTTCGACGCCGAGTTGACGATGAAACGTCGACAAAACGGGAACGGCGACGAGCGAACCGCAAAAAAGCGCCGCGAGAAACAGGCAAAACATCGTCGCGGCGAGCGAATCTTTCTGTCGTTGGTTTTGAGCGTGCAGATAGAACGCCTGGGTCGCCTGTTGAATTCCGGACGACATCGCGCAGATCCCGACGACTTCCGCGATCCGGTTGACGATTTCCAACGTCCCCATTTCTCCCGGGACGAGATAATTCGTGTACAGCGGCAGCAGCACGACTCCCGCGACGGGAATCAGGACCGTTCCGATCCCGAACACGACCGCATGTCGCACGAATGTTCCGTCTTGGGATTTCGTCATGAAATTTCGCTTGGACCGCGTTTGCCGGGGATTGGCGGCATCATTTTCCACGCCGCCGAGGGGGAATTTCATCGAGGTTCGGTCCGACGGGGCAATTCAACCGCGGTCCGTCGACTCAAGAGTACGAATCTTTTCCAGGATTTCCTCCTCGCCCGGCAGGTTCCCGCCGAGTCGGTAATAGCAATCGACCCGCGATTGCGGGACCGTTCGAATCACGTCGTCCGCGAAAAGACCGTTGCTCAACTCCACGGCGAGAAAACGGACGTTCGGATTTTTTTGGACGGCATCCCGGTAGGCGGATTTCGGGAACGGCCAAAGCGTTCGCGGGCGAATCAGCCCGACTTTTCGGCCTTCCTGGCGAAGCCGATCGACCACGGAACGCAGGATTCGACTGACGATTCCGTAGCCGGTGAGAATCAGATCCGCGTCTTCGGTTTGCCGGGCTTCGAATCGCGCTTCATCGCGTTCGATATGCTCGAATTTCGCGACAAGTTTCCGGGAACGCTTTTCCAGGGCGTCAAAATCCAAATCGATCGAAGTGATCAGGTTCGTTCCGGTCGCGAGGGTCGCATCCAGTTTCCACGGTTTTTCGTACGTCTTCACCGGAGTTTCACGGATGTCGATCGGCTCCATCATTTGCCCGACCGTCGCGTCCGCCAGGAGGTAAACCGGCGTTCGATACCGGTCCGCCAGCTCAAACGCGTCGACGGTCGAAAGAAACATCTCTTCCACGGAATTCGGCGCGAGAACGATCACTTTGTACCCGCCGTGTCCGCCCCCTTTGACGACCTGGTTATAGTCGCTCTGCTCCGGTCCGATGTTTCCCAACCCGGGGCCGGCCCGCATGATATCGACGATCACACACGGCAGTTCCGCTCCGGCAAGATAGGAAATCCCTTCTTGTTTCAAGCTGATACCGGGCCCGCTGCTGGAGGTCATGACCCGGCGTCCGCAGGCCGCGGCGCCGTAAACCATATTGATCGCGGCCGTTTCGCATTCGGCTTGAAGAAAGACCTTGCCAAGCTTCGGATAATACTCCGAAACGAGTTGCGGAATCTCGCTCGCCGGGGTAATCGGATACCCGAAAAACGCCTCACACCCGGCCGCGATGGAACCGAGAACGACCGCCTCGTTTCCTTTTGTCAAGCGTTTCATGGTGGACCGGTTTTTTGGTGTTTGTGTCAATCAGAGCCGCACACGAAGTAAGCGGTGTTCGAGTCGAACATACCGCAGCGTTTTACCTTGGGTGTACCACAAGACCGCTTACTGCGTGCGCGGCTCTGATTCGAAACGGCGGCGTTTCTCCGGACAAACGCGGGGCAAGCCCACGCCGCTAACGGGACGTTAAAACTTAACAATCTTCGCCCCTTGGGCCGGTCGGGTCGCGAAAACGGTCGGTTCCGGACGCCAGCGGGACTTGTATTTTTTGTGGAACGTGTGCGAAATCGAGTCGATTTTGTCCGTTTTCACAAGCGAAACGGTGCATCCGCCGAAGCCGCCGCCGGTCATGCGGGAACCGATCATTCCTCCTTCCGCTCCGATTTCCTTGGCAATTTCGACGAGTAGGTCGAGTTCCTTGCAACTGACCTCGAAATCATCCCGGAGCGAATCATGCGACGCGTACATCAGTTTGCCGCATGCTTTCCAATCGGATTTCCCGAGCGCTTCGGCCATTTGTTCGGCCCGGTGATTCTCGGTGATCACGTGCCGCGCCCGACGAAACGGCAGATCGCTGCCGTATTCTTTCGTCATTTTCGTCTTGGCCGCTTTGAGTGTTTCCAGTGAAACGTCGCGGAGCAACGAGACGCCGAGCATTTTCGCCGCCGCTTCGCATTGCGCCCGGCGCTCCGGGTATTCGCTGCCGGTCAACTTGTGTTTCACGTTGGAATTGACGATCAGGACGGAAACGTTCGGATCGTTCATCGGGATCATTTTCGGCGTTTTCGTCCGGCAATCGAGCAACATCGCATGTCCCTCTTTTCCCATGACGGAAATGAACTGGTCCATGATCCCACACGGCATGTGTGCGAAAAGATGTTCCGCTTTTTGACAAATCAGCGCCTTTTTGACCGGATCGAGCCGCACGTTCGCCATTTGCTCAAGCAGCGTTGCCGTTGCGACTTCCAAGGCGGCACTGCTGGACAAGCCGCCGCCGAGCGGAACGGTCGAGTTGATCACGGCGAGAAACGGGTCCGCCTGAACACCTCCTTCACGGCAGCAGGCGAGCGTTCCCTGAACATATGCGGCCCATTCGGACGTGTTGTCCGGCGTGATTTCCCCTTCGACGAGAATTTCCGCGGACGTATCCATATTGACGCTAAAGAGTGTCGCTTTCCGCCCTTCGGACGGTCCCGCCGCGATGAGGGTGTACCGGTCGATCGCCATGGGGAGGACGAATCCGTCGTTGTAATCGGTATGCTCACCGATCAAATTCACACGGCCCGGGGCGGCCGCGTACCACATCGGCGGCATTCCGAAGCGGTGAATGAATTCGGCGCGGGTCGAGGAAACCAAGTCGTCAAAATCGGTCATTGCGGTGGTCTGCGAAGAAAAACGCGTCTGGAAAAACGAGGGAGTACTACTCGAAGCGGCAATTTTATCACAATTTCCCGCGGTTGTCTACATAAAGACATAATACCCCACTCTTGGGTGCGCGCAAATTTGGTGGGTCGCGAGTTGTCATTCTGAACGAAGTGTACTCACGGAGTGAAGAATCTGGTGTATCCAGGCAACACGCATTGTATTACGTGTCCCGCTTGAAACCAGATTCTTCGGGGTACAAGAATGACACGGCTTCCATTTTATTTAAAATCCTCAACTCAATTGCGCGCACGCTCGGGTGTGGGAGCGATTTTTGCTCTTGTTCCGTTTCCTGGAAACGAGTAAAATCCGCGACCGTTTGTCCTGTCGACGGTTCCCGTTCACTTACGTACCAATGATGAATCGACGCGAATTTTCCACTTGGGCTCTGATTTCTCTCATGTTCGGTCTTTCCGGCTGCCGTCTGTCTCCCAAAGGACGTATCAAAGGCTTCCACGAAAAAGACCGCGTCGGCTCCGAACAGGCCGGGGCGGAAGTGTTCAAGCCGGTCGTCGATCGCGTTGTCGCAAAGATGATCTCCCGGGTCGAAGCGACACCGATCGACCCGCGCTCACATTTTATCGGTCCCGAAGGGATCCCGGTCCGCCGGATCACGTTCATCACGATCGAAAATCAGAGCGCCGAAGAACTCGGCGATTACAAGGACCATATCAAGGAAATCATCAGCCAACGGATCGGCGAATCGCCGGCGTTCGAGATGGTCAGCGACAAAGCGGTTTCCGCCGCGCTGCGTCAAAACGGACTTCGGCCCGACGACCTACTCAATCCGAACTACATGAAAATGTTCCGCAGCGCAATGGGCCCCAATGCGAACTTCGATTACATGCTTTTCGCGAAGTTGACGTCCGGAACGACGCGGGACAACGCCGACATGCAGCGGGACTACATGCTCACGCTCAACCTGATCGACGTGAACACTTATCAGGAAATCAAAGAATCCGAACCGATCAGCAAGGAATACCTCAAATCGCTCCGCGGAAAAGTCGGAAGCTGGTTCGCGTGAAAATTAGCCCAAGCTCGACAGTTCGGCGGTGGGCCGCGCTGTACCACACATCTTTTATATTAGTTACGTTCGTCAAATATCTCAGGTTACTCAAAGAAAC
>JAVBTU010000313.1:0-3333 GCA_031556015.1 Thermoguttaceae bacterium | reverse complement strand
CCAAATTTTGTGGAGAGGCACAGCCGGCCGATCTTGGATTCGACATTTCAAGTTGACGCGATCTGGTGTACAAACATTGGCGGGTTACAACATATCCAGCGGATCGATGTCGACGATCCATTGGATGGCGTCGGGCGTTTTCAGACCGTTGATGGTTTGGAACAAGACCCGTTGCATCAGATCGTCCGAGTCCAAATGAAGGTGAAGATGGAATCGGTAGAACGAACGCAGTTTCGCCAGCGGCGCCGGGGCCGGACCGAGCAGGCGGAATTTGCCCGACTTTAACTCCTGCAAAACGCCGCGAAGTTTATCCGCGAACATCTCGGCAATATGTTTGGTCGCGTTTTCGTCCGGCCCGCGAAAAACGAACCGGAGCATTTTCGTGTACGGCGGATAACCGAGTACCTCCCGAACCGGCAATTCCTTGTCGACGAATTGCAGATAATCGTGCCGTGACGCCGCGAGAATCGCCGGATGGTCCGGGTTGAACGTCTGTACGATCACACGTCCCTCTTTTTCCCCGCGACCGGTCCGGCCGGCGACCTGTGTGATCAGGTGAAAGGTCCGCTCCGGCGCACGAAAATCCGGCAAGTGCAGTGCCGTGTCGGCGTTGATGACGCCAACCAGCGTGACGTTCGGGAAGTCGAGTCCCTTGGCAATCATTTGCGTACCGAGCAGGATTTGAATCTCACCGCTGCGAAACCGCGCAAGCGCCCGCTCGTGCGATCCGTGCCCCTGCATGGTGTCGGTGTCCATTCGCAGCACCGACGCGTCCGGGAAGCGGCTTTTGATTTCCAGTTCCAATTTCTGCGTTCCGAACCCGGCGTATCGAATCCCGAAACAATCGCACTTCGGACATTTCGTCGGGGCGGGAATCTGGTAATCGCAATAATGGCACAACGCGATTTCTTCGGTCCGGTGATGCGTCAAGGCAACATCGCATTCGGGACAACGGACCGCGTTTCCGCACGCCGGACAGAGAATTTGTGTCGAAAAACCGCGACGATTGAGCAGCAGGATCACCTGCTCGCTCCGCTGAAGCGAATCGTGAATCGCCGCGTGAAGCTGGCGGTGAATCGCTCCTTTGGTGTTACCGGCCCGAACCGCTTCGCGCAGATCGACGATCTTCACCGACGGCAGCGCACGTCCTTTGACCCGGTGAAACATGGACAAAAGAGAAAATCGCCCGGTTTTCGCGGCATGCCAGCTTTCCAACGACGGCGTCGCCGAGCCGAGTACCAGCGGGACGGATTCGAGTGCGGCCCGTTTCCCGGCGACGTCGCGAGTGTGATACCGTGGTGCCGTGTCCTGCTTGAACGAATTTTCATGCTCCTCGTCGATGATGACCAAACCGAGCCGCGGCACCGGGGCGAAGATCGCACTGCGGGCTCCGACGACGACCTGGATTTCGCCGCGCGCGATCTTGTTCCATTGCCGACTCCGCTCCGCGTCGGTCAAATGGCTGTGCAGCACCGCGACGTTCGGGAATCGTCCCTTGAACCGCCCGACCGTTTGCGGCGTCAAACTGATTTCAGGAACGAGAACGATCGCCTGCTTGTCGTACCGGACGACTTGTTCGATCGCGCGGATGTACACTTCGGTCTTACCGCTTCCCGTGACGCCGTGGAGGAGAAACGTCTTGTGCTCCATTTTCCGGACCGAATCGACGATCACGTCCAGCGCCCGTTGCTGTTCCGGGTTGAGCGTATGAGCGAGCGAATCGGCGGGGTTCGCCGGGGCGGCGTCAAGCGGCTTCGGGGCGGTTTCCCGGCGGATCGTTTTGACGCGAATGAGGCCGAGTCGTTTCAAAGCCTGGATCGGAACCTGCGAGCATTTCGCGGCCCGGCACAATTCCGACGTCGAAAGCGGTTCGGCGCTTTTGTGGAGCGTTTCGAGAACGTAAATCTGTTTTTTCGTCAACAGCGGCTCGTTCTTTTTGTCCCGTTGCAGCTTTTGGAGATGCTCGATTTTCTTTTGAAATTCATCGTCGACGTACAGCACGCTCGTCAACCGCGTCGCCGCTTGTCCTCGTACTCCGGCGGGGAGCATCGCTTCGAGCACGGTTCCCAGCGGGCAGAAATAATACTCGGCGATCCATCGGGCCAGGTCGAGCATTTTCGCCGACAAGAGCCGTTCGGTATCGACGACGCTCTGGATCGTTTTGAGTTTCGCTCGCAGTTTGGCGTCAACGGTTTTGACGGTTTCGCCGACGAAATAACCGAGCGTCGGACGATTTCCCCGGCCGAGCGGCACCATGACACGCATCCCGGGATGGAGTTGTCCTTCGAGCGATTCCGGGAGCAAATAATCGAACGTCCCGTCGAGCCCGGTCTGAAAAACGATCTGAGCCAGCAAGAGCGGCTCGTCGTTTTTCCACGCCTGAAAAGGCGTGTCCGATTCCATCGGTTCGGCGTCAAAAAAAGAAAGCTGGGACATGCGAAAACAGAGCGGGAAGCAAAACAGAGCGGGAAGCGTAAGCGAGCGTTTTTAAATAACAAATAACAAATAACAAATAACAAATGAGAAATGAGAAATGAGAAGTGAGAAGTGAGAAGTGAGATTTTTCGGACGTTTGTTTGACGCTCGCTTACGCTTCCCGCTCTGATTCTTGCGGTGGAACCATTTCCATAATATTTCGATAATCCCGGGAACCGTGAAGAACCCGGAGGATTTTCAACGTCGAACCTTCGACACGATAAAAGATCAAATATTTCGAAAATCCGTCGACACGCCACAAACGAATGTTTTGACACGTCGGATCATCTGATTCGTAAAGAGTCCCTATTTCCGACGTTTTCGAAGCACGGGCAAGGAATTGAGCGGTCTTATGAACAGACTGGAAGAATCTCAGTGAGACGGCACGACTTTGAATCGCGAGGTAGTCGGCAATCTCACCCATCTCTTTCTTCGACAATCGGGTATATCTAATTTTACGGATCATTGCTCTTTCTTTGCTTTTCTGGCTTCGATCCGAAGGTCCATTTCGGCAATCATCTTTTCAGCCCAATCGTCTTCCATGGTATACCAGACATCGTCTTCGAGCGCTTCGCGAATTTTGGCGTCGAAATACGCTTGGATTTTTTTCTTTTGTTCGGCTTTGGCAAGTCGTTCGAGATATTCCCGTTCGTTGTGCAAACCGAGTTCTTCGATTTCGTTTCGGATAAAATCGTCCAGCGATTCGGCTAATTCCGCTTCCAGTAAGGTTGGCATGGTGATCCTCCATTGAAAAGTCAAAACAACCAGCGGCCAGCGGTCGGGAGACCGCCGACCGCTTTTTCCATTATAGCCGCGCGAAGGGTCGGTTGAACCCGGGGATTACGCTTTGCTTCATCC
>JAVBTU010000150.1:0-3934 GCA_031556015.1 Thermoguttaceae bacterium | reverse complement strand
GATTCCTATATGGCCTATTACCAGCTCCAGCAGATGCAGCAGGAACAGGCGTTGTATAAATCGCTCAACGAATCGAAAACGAGTCACGAAGCCGTTTTCCAACAACTGAAACAGCAATTACCGAAAGATTTCGATCCGCAGCTCGTTCCCGATGCGGCCTCGGCGAAAATTCTCGCCCAGATCGAACGGGAACTCCGCGCGATCGATCAAATTTCGGAGCGGCTCATCCGCCTCGAAATCTCCCGGGGAACGGCGAGTCGCGTCCGGGTCCTCCAGCGGGCAACATCGCAACCCATGCAACAAATGGAGCGGTTATAAAATCAACAACCAGCCCCAAGCGTCAGCGCGGGGTGATATTTATCCAAAAAAATAAAAATTCGGATTGCACCGGATACATGGATTATCCGATAAGAAACAATGAGGGATTTTCGCACTCCGGTTGCATCCCTTTCCCCCGTTTGGTGAGAAAACAAGTATTTTCGCGAAAAGCATCAAGAGCAGCGTGAGATACACCCTAATTTTCAAGCGTTAAATTAAGGAAACTTAAAATGAGGAGTCAACACCGATCCTTTTTCGCGACGATGATCATCGTTTCCCTCTGCTGCGGCTTCGTCGGTTGCAAGTTGAACAGTGGTGGTCGTTGGTATAACCCGAAAGCGTACAGCTACCATAATCCCTTCAAAAAATCGGCGATGGAGGAAGACGAGTACGGCCAATTCGCCGAGGACAACAGCGGCATCAAGCTGCCCAAGGAAGGACAGATTCCGGAATTGGATACGCCCGCCGGCGGTTATTCGGACGACCGGTTGGCTCGTGGAACAAGTTTGCCGCGAGCGGGGACTCCGAGCAGTTCTCCTTATAACAACGGTCCCGCTTCCTACCAGAGTCAGACGACACCGCCTCCGGCGGTCGCGATGAACGGTGCGGGCGTTCAACAGACGAATTACCAAACGACGCAAGGCCAGACGATGCCGTCAAGCGGCTACACGTCCAATACCGGACAATACGGCCAAACCCCGCAGGGCGGAGCGATGCAGCCGGTCAATCCCGGTTACGGACAGCAGCCGGGCTACGGCACGCCGTACACGGCGCCGGCGTCGAACCAACCGCAATACACGACTCCATCGACGCAAGGGCAGGGGCAGGGAACTTATGATTCGTACGAGCCGCAAAACGGCTACGCGACCGGACAGAACTATTACACGAACACCCCGACCTACGACAACCCGGAATACCGACCGGGAAGCAGGTAGGGTTTAATTTTTAATTATGAATTACGAATTATCAAATCGGTAATTCGTAATTTGGAATTAGTGGTTCATCAAGCCTAAAATTGCATGTTGACTCTTTTGGTGGTAATAGAGGACAGAGGACAGACGACAGATAACAGAAAGAGAATTGCTTTGCAATCCTTGGAGCTTAACGAGACATGTATTCCTGTCGTCTGTCGTCTGTCGTCTGTCGTCTGTCCTCTTTAACAACCATTCAGGTCAACATGAAATTTTAACATTGACGAACCATTAGTAATTAGTAACTCTCCTCCTGCAGCGGTCCGTTTTTCATGCGGCTGGAAAGGACGGCGAAACTGGCGGAAAGTTTGACGTCCTCGCAAATCATCCCTAGCGGAAGTTCCAGGCGGGACGGAGTATAGTTCCAGATCGCCTTCACTCCAACTTCCAACAGAGCGTTGGCCGCACGCTGAGCGGCAGGGGCCGGAACGGTCAGAATTCCGATCACAAAATTCTTTTGCTCGCCGATTTTGGCAATCTCCGCGACGTCGTGAACGGGCCGACCGTGAATCGTGGTCCCGACGACTTTCGGATCGACGTCGAATGCGCAATGAATATCGAGCCCGTGTTCGACAAAACCATCGTATCCGAGAATCGCTTTTCCCAAACTGCCTGCCCCGATCAGACAGGCACTTGTTTTTACGTTCCAGCCGAGAAAATCCTCGATCGCTTCAACCAGTTCGACGATTTTATACCCGACTTTCGGCCGGCCGATGATTCCCGTGATCGACAGATCCTTACGAACCTGTACGCTTAACTGGCCGAATTCTTCCGCGATTCGGGTGCAGGAAACGACCGCTTCGCCACGATCCCTCTGCTCTTTAAGAAATCGAAGATAGACGGGTAAACGCTGAATACTCGGAAGCGGAAATGTGCGGGGCTGAGACACTAGCATTGAGAAAAGAAGGATTGAGAAAATTCTTATCGATAATTTTTTCTCGTTTCATTCTATTCCACTTGACTTTAGAAATCAAGTCCCGATCCAACGATCGCAAGAGAACGGCAAAGTCTTGAAAAAGCGCGCGGAGATGCAAAGACGCGGAGTTTGAAAGCAGGAGAGACTACAACAAAAGGGATGATTTTTTCCGGGGATGTTTTGGTCAAGAACCTCCGCGTCTTTGTGTCTCCGTGCGAAAAAAAATGAACTTCGCAGATCTCTTGCCAACGATCGCGATTGTTCACTGAGCACTCTTTTTTTTATTCGCTTGCATGTGCATTTCGGAAGTGATAAAATCGCCCCTGCGTTGCTTCTCGTTTCTCAATTGACACTTCTCATTTCTCATTTTTTATCATGGGTAAAATACTGATTGGCGTGAACATGGAATATGTGCGGCACGAGGATAAATCGTTTGAATGGGGGGCCGCGAAAGCGGCGGAACTCGGATACGAGTATATCGAGCCGATGGTACATTTGGGTCGCGAACTGCTGAGTGAAGCCGGTTATTTCCACAGCGTTTCGATGTTCGACGATCCGCTTCGGATTCGGAGAGCTTGCGAAAAGAACAAGATCAAATGCTCGGCGCTGTCGTCGCACTGCCCCCTGTGCAAACCGGAAGTTTCGACGGAGTATCTGAAGCAAGCGGTTCGGTTCGCCGCCGAATGCGGCGCCCCGCTTCTCACGACCGACGAAGGTCTGAAGCAGTTTTGGACGACGCAGGAGGAAGACTTCGTTCTGATGAGGTATGCGCTGAAAGAAGCGGCGTTTTTGGCCGAAGCGAGAAACATCAAGATCGGTATCGAGCCGCATCAGCAATACACCGTCAAACCGGATCTTTACGACAAGATCATCGATTTGGCCGGTTCCCCGGCGATCGGCGCGAATTTCGATACGGGAAACAGCTATCTGGCCGGTCAGGATCCCTATTCGTGGCTGGAAAAAATCAAAGGAAAGTTGATTCACTTACACGCCAAGGATATTTCGATACAACAATCGGACGCCGAGCGCGGCCAAGTCACGGGAACACCGGTCGGATGTGCTTGCGGCGACGGCGTGATCGACTGGGCGAAAGTGATCGCGATCTGCAAAACACTCCCGAACGACATCGTCTTCAGCGTGGAGTGCGGAACCGTGGATCAAGCCGCGAAGAGCATCGATCACTTACGACGTTTGGTGTAAGCAATAAGCGTTTGGTCGACGACCATGCCGTCCGGTGAAATGCGACGTGCTTTCGTCGACTCGAATACCGCCTACATTGTGCGCGGCTCCGGAGCGGCATCCCATGGGGACGGAGCCGGCGAGTATTCCGGCATGGGCGCCGTCAGCGGGACCGAATCGGGATCGGCGGGCGGCGTGAATGTCGGCGCCGGATACGGTTGGGAAAGCGGTTCTTCTCCCGCCGTGTCGGTCGGACGGAACTCCATCGGTGGGGCCGGGGCAACGTCCTGTGGAACCGTCGTCCTTGACCGACCGCTGGTCACGCGGTAAGATCCGTTGGAATGCGCAATCGCTTTCATACGCTCACCTTCGGCGACCAAGTCGTCGGGCGAAACGATTCGTTGCGGTTTGAGCTTGACCGGATAAGTGCGCTCGTCGGTGATCGTTCCCGGAATGAGGACTTCGGAGAAAAAATCGACGATCGGCCATTCGTACCAAGGGGCCCGCAAATATATCATTTCGGTATGCGGCTCGTATCCCTCTTTGACGA
>JAVBTU010000384.1:0-3034 GCA_031556015.1 Thermoguttaceae bacterium | reverse complement strand
TGTCGATCAACGGATTCGAGTTGTTCGAGAAAGGGGCTCCGCTTCCGTTCGACAAAAAAGCGGTTTCCGAGTCGATCCGCCTGAATCGCGAAACGCATTTCCTCCTCACGTTCGCCGAGGGATCCGGCAGTATCCGATTCTGGACGACCGATTTGACCTGCGAGTACGTTCGACTCAATTCGGATTACACGACGTAAATATCAAAAATCATTAACTTTCGTACCGCCATGAAATCGTTTTTTCTCTCCATACCGTTGATCCTGTTGATTCTCGGTTCCGCTTCGGCCCAGCCGAAAACGCAAAAGACGTCGACGATCCCTTGCAACAAAGCGTACATCGAACCGTGGAAGGAGAACAATCCCGATATTCGGGGCGGCGGCGGTCGACGCGGCCCCGTGTGTACGATCGTCGGCGAGGAAAGCCGGTTGGCGTGGTATCCCGTCATTTCCATCGGGGGCTATGAACTGTTCGTCGAAATGGCCTTGCCGAAAGGAGAGAAGTCGAAACTCCAAGCCGTGATCTCGTCGCCGGAGAATCCCGACGTCGCGACCGTCGAGCGGGAAATCGAGCTGACCGGGACCGGGGAGTTCGAAAGAATTTCGCTCGGCAATCTGGAGGTTCGAAAGAAAGCGTATTACCGAATCGCCCTGATTCCCGTTTCCAAAACCGGTGAAGAATTCGCGAAGATCCGCAATCTTCTCTTCGATTCGCCGGGAGAATCCCAAGGCGAAGTGCATGCGACGGAATACCTGACGTCTCCTTCGGTCCATCTTTGGATTCGCGCAGAGGACGCCGACAAGGAGCCGAAGCGGGAATTCGATTGGTTGTACGGCGAAATCCAGGTGCCCGAAGGATTCGATCCGATGTACACGTATTATATGAGCATCGGTTTTGTCCGCGGTTATTTCGGGATCCAGGTCAATTCGGCGACGGACCGCCGCGTTCTCTTTTCCATCTGGGACAGCTCCGACGAAGAAATCGATCGCGCGAAGGTGAAGGACGAAGACCGCGTGCAACTGATCGACAAAGGAGAGGACGTATACGCCGGCAGTTTCGGCAATGAAGGGACCGGGGGACAATCGTACTGGAAATACCCGTGGAAAACCGGGCAACGGGTCCGATTCCTGATGAATGCGCGGCGGTTGCCCGGCGATTTCGTCGCTTATTCCGCCTGGTTCATGGACGAAGACGCCGAAGGATGGAAATACATGGCGACTTGGAAAGCCCCGAAAGAGAATCGGGTTCTCGACGGTTTCTATTCGTTCCTGGAAAACTTCGGACAAGGTAACGGTCAGGAAGTTCGTCAAGCGTACTATTCGAATTATTGGGGGCGGGAAGTCGGCGGCGATTGGATCGAAATGCCCGACGTTCGGGTCACGCATACCGACGGGACTCCGGAAGGACGCCGCGATTACGGCGGCGGCAAAGCGCCGGATCAGTCCAATCGGTTCTACATGGAAAGCGGCGGCTACACCGGAACGAACGACCAGCGTTCCGCGAGCGTGAAAAAAACGAACGTCCGTCCCCCGGTCGACCTTGACGTCCTCAACGCGCAAATCGATCGCGGTTTTGAGAAATACGAAGCGAAACGACGGCAGGATTGAGTTGAGTGAATCAGACTGTGCCGGAACGTATTGCGCAGACTATCGTCATTCAGCACTTAACGGCGTCGATTGCCAATCGTAGCGGTTGTGTTAAAATCGCCGCTTTGTTTTCCCTTTCCTCTTATCCTGTCGTCCCATGCTTCCCGAATCGAAAGAATTTTTGAAAAACGTGCTCCAAACGCCGAGCCCGAGCGGCTTTGAAGAGCCGGTCCAGCGGATCGTTCGCGATTACATGAAACCGTTCGTCGATGAAATCCGAACCGACGTTCACGGCAACGTGATCGCCGTGAAAAACCCGACCGCCCCGATTCGCGTGATGTTCGCCGGTCACTGCGACCAGATCGGGCTGATCGTCAATTACATCGACGACCAGGGATTCGTGTACGTTTTGACGATCGGCGGTTGGGACATCCAGAACCTGATCGGACAGCGTGTGAAAATCTGGACGCAAACCGGTCCGGTCGACGGCGTGATCGGAAAGAAACCGATTCATTTGCTCAACGAAGACGACCGCAAAAAAGTCCCGAAAATCCAGGATCTCTGGGTCGATTTCGGAGCGACGAACAAAGAAGAAGCGGAGAAAATCGTTCAAATCGGCGATCCGATCACGGTCGATTTGGAATACCGGGAACTGCTCAACAACCTCATCGCCGCGCCCGCGACGGACGATAAGGCGGGGAGGTGGGTCGTGATGGAAGCGTTGCGCCGGGTCGATTCGTCGAAACTGAAAGTCGGCGTGTACGCCGTGTCCACGGTCCAGGAGGAAGTCGGCCTTCGCGGCGCGAAAACGAGCGCGTTCGGAATTGATCCGCAGATCGGAATCGCGGTCGACGTGACCTTTGCGACCGATTGTCCGACGATCGAAAAGAAACAGAACGGCGAAGTGAAGCTCGGCGGCGGTCCGGTGATTTCCCGGGGGCCGAACTTTACGACGAAGCTGACGAACGCGATCCTCGGAGTCGCGAAATCGCACGAAATTCCGATCCAAATCTGCGCCGAAGGCCGGATCATCGGAACCGACGCCAACGCGATCCAGGTCAATCGCAGCGGCGTCGCGACAGCTCTGATCAGCGTGCCGAACCGGTACATGCACACGCCGGTCGAAATGATTTCGCTCACCGATATCGACCACGCCGCGAATCTCCTTGCGCGATACGTCGAGTCGCTGGAGCCGGGCGTGGATTATATTCCTTGAGAAACGGAAAAGGCGTTTATTCGGAACGTAGCGTGTTACGATTGCTGGCATGCAATCAAATCCCAAGTTCTTCCCCTTCGCTTTTGGCGACAACGACGGCGCAGCAGCTGTCTCCGTAAACGTTGACAGCCGTGCGGCACATGTCCAGCGGACGGTCGACCGCCAGGACCAGCCCGATTCCCTCCGGCGGCAGCCCGACCGCATTGAGAACGATCACGATCATGACCAGTGACGC
>JAVBTU010000200.1:0-8113 GCA_031556015.1 Thermoguttaceae bacterium | reverse complement strand
CGGTGAGAAATTCCCCGTTTCGGCGAAAGCGATGTCATTCTGAGGTACTCCGAAGAATCTGGTTTCAAGCAGCGCCCGTGATGCAGTGCGTGTTGGCCGGATACACCAGATTCTTCACTCCGTGAGTACACTTCGTTCAGAATGACAACGATTTGCTTAGCGTGAATAAGGGCATTTTCAAACCGTTTGTAGTATATACGGATTATTCTCAAAAACCTGATTATATATCAAATATCAACAATGAGCGAAAAAAACGAAGTCGTCCAAGAATCGTCCTGTTGTTCAACTCAACGTCGTAGTTTCTGCAAAACGGTGGTCGCCGCCGGAATCGGGGCCGCGGCGATCGCTCCGCCGGTCGCTTCGGGGGTTCGGGTCGTTCTCAGCGCCCCGGAACAGAAAGGGGCCGCGGGCAAATTTTACCCGCTCACGACACTCGATTCGCTCGGAACGGCGCCGCAGAAATTCCTGATCACCGACGACGTGAAAGACGCTTGGATCACTTCGCCGCGTCAAAAAATCGGATCGGTCTTCCTCCTGAAAAAAGCGGACGGCGGAGTGGTCGCTCTCCAAACCGTCTGCCCGCACGCCGGCTGCACGATCGAAGCCGGAATGAAAATGAATCCGAAATCGAAAGCGGAAGAGCTCATCTTCTACTGCCCGTGCCACGTTGCCCATTTCGATTTGAACGGCGTTCGTTTGGACGAAGTTTGCTCTTCTCCGCGGGACATGGATACGCTCGAAACTCAAATTGAAGACGGAAAGGTTCTGGTGAAATTCGAAAAGTTCATTACCGGAACCGCTGACAAAAAACCGGCTTGAGTGCCTGCGTCGTCCGCCAGGAAAAATTTTTGCCGCTCTTGATTCCCACAAACGTTTGCGTTACGATCCGCCTATCGGTCGCAAGCGTTTTTTTTTGCGCTTGCTCTTTTTCGTTTTTTCGCCCAATATTTGTGCAGTATTATCATGAAACTGAATAACAGACTTAAGAAAGGAAGAATCGAACGGGGCGGGCGGTTCGGTTTTACGCTTGTCGAACTCCTCGTCGTGATCGCGATTATCGGAATTTTACTTGCGTTGCTTCTCCCCGCCGTTCAGGCGGCCCGGGAAGCGGCCCGTCGTATGCAGTGTACGAACCATTTGAAGCAAATCGGGTTGGGAATCCACAACTTCCACGATTCCCGCAACGGAATCGTGCCATCCAACTTTTTCGATCACAACCGCTCGACGATGTGGGGATTGATTTATCCCTACATCGAACAAGCGGCCTTGTTCGAGATTATCCAAAAGAATTACGATCCCGGCTGGGGACCGTTGGTTACGTTTGACGGTTTTTGGAATGGAAAGATCACCGACGAAGAGAAAAAATCTCTCGGAAGCGTTCCGATTTACAAATGCCCGTCCAAGCGCAGCGGCGGATCCGCGTACACGACCGACCAGACCGCGGCGGGAAACAAACCGGGACCGCAAGGGGATTACGCCTATGTCGTTTCGGTACGCCGAATCGGGGATTCCGATTCGCTCGGATGGTGGGATCACGGTTATGGAAGCAAGGGGAACGGCGACCCTTACGGTTGGCTTGTTCCCAAGCTGTCGTATGTCGCCAGTCCGTTCCAGGTTGCCCCGTCGGCTTCCGGGCGCTGGCAGGACGGTTCCTACTCGCCGAAATTGACTTTTGCGTCCGTTTCCGACGGGCTGTCCAACCAGATTTTCATCGGTGAAAAACACATTCCTCTGGGCCGTGTCGGAATCTGTAACGAAACGACGACCGGTGGTGCGGCCGCAAACCAGCCGAATAGCGGCGACTGCTCGTATTTGATGACCGGTGTTTGGAAATCCCCGTCCAGCGGACGAAATATCAGTAGTTATGACGACCACAATGGAAGTCCCGCTTATACGCCGCTTCAGCACTCGATTGCCCGGGCTAACGACTTCCGGGACGACGACTCCAATCCGATCCGGACATACGGGTTTGGCAGTTACCATACCGGCGTTTGCCCGTTCCTGCTCGGCGACGGTTCGGTTCACAACTTTTCCTCCACAACGCAGTTTTCCGTCCTGGAAGCGTATTCCATCATGAACGACGGCAATACCGTTACACTGCCGTAGTGTAGTCGGCGTCCGACGTCGCTTGCGGACCTCCGTTTTGGAGTTCCGCAAGTTCTACTCTGCTTCACGTACGGCACCTTTTTCGTTTTCCACACATGAAAAAATACCATTTTTTACTCGGTTTGGTCCTGTTGTTTTCAGCCGGTTGCAGCGGGAACGTTTCGCTCAGCGGCAAAGTCGTCGACACCGAGGGAAATCCGATTACCGTCGGCATGGTGAATTTTACGTCCGACAAAGGTTTGTCGCGCGGTAAAATCAACGCGGACGGCAGCTACACCATTGGGACCTTGAAAGACAAGGACGGGCTCCCACCGGGCAAGTACAAGGTTTACGTGACCGGCGCCGAGGTTCCGATGGCTTCGAAAGGCCCGGCGCGGGTTGACGCCATGGGACAGCCGGTTCCGCAAATGGCCGGTTTCCAAAAACTCGTCGCGACGAAATACACGACCGAAAAAGACACCCCATTGACCTGCGAAGTCCCCGCGAAAGGAAACAAGTTCGACGTGATCGTGGAAAAACCCTGAAACGGTCTGTGGTTGTTCGGATAAAGTCGGCAAGGATGAAAAAACCAGACACCAAAACGGTAGGTTTTTGCACCGCCGCCCCGTCCGAAGTGTGGTGTCAGTTCCTTTCTTCCCGCTCCAGGGATTACTTGCCGAACAACGAGGCCGGGAGTTGGATCGGTTGCATGGTCAAGTCGGAAACGACGTCTTTCGACTCGTTTTCGCATTGCACAAGAATGTAGAAAGGATTACGATCCTCCTGCGAAACGGTCCACGCGTAAGAGCCGAGATTTTCCTGCTCGGTCGCGATCGGCGTCCAAGGGCCTTGCTGCGAAGGGCCGCGGAACAGGTGAACTTTCGCTTTTTCCGCGCCAGGCCATGAGTCGAACTCCGTTTCCCACTTCACCAGAATCTGGCTCAATTTCAAGTCTCGCATGTGAGAAACCTTCACGATCCGAATCTGCGCCCGCGACTTTTCCGCGAGTTGCTCGGCGATTTTGTCCGACTGCACCGGGGGATGTGTCGTAGTCTCCTCTGCCGCCTGTTCTTCCGGTTCGTTTTCCGAAACGGCAACGTCGTCGAGCAGCGGCGGTAAAACGTCCGACGGAGCGGTCGAGTACTTCGGGTTCAACGGGGCTAATTTCAGTCCGTCCGCATCTTCCGGCGAAGCCGATTCCGGCTCCGATTTGGGTTCTTCCAAAGGGAACTCGATCGCTTCGTTCGTTCCGGTGGAAACCGGAGCCTGCGGCGAGCCGACGGAGAAAGAATCCCCCGATTGTTCGTTTTTCGTCGCATCCTCGGAAAACAGCAGGGGACCAATCAAGACGGAATCCTTGCCGGCGGTCTTTCCGGCTTCGTTCGCGTATCTTGGGCTCGTGATATTGCTGAAGTCGGGAATCTCTTCGTCAGAATCGGTCGTTCGCTTCTCTTTCGAGGTGCGAATCGCTTCGTTAAGGTCGTTCAGACTCGCCAGTGGTCCGCGATCCGAATTGCGATTCATCGGCGCGGTCAAAACATGAGGTCTCGGCGGAACCAGTGAGTGATTCGGAGATTTCAACGCAAGTGAGCCCGAGTTCCGGGCGGGCGGATTGGACAGTTTCGGGACCGCTTCCACGAGCGATTTCGGCTTGCTTTCGAGTTGCCGCTTCAGTCCGGCCTGCATCGATTCGGTCAGGATGTTCGAGTCGGTCGCTTTGGAAATCGTCGTGAGCGAAACGGTTCGGCTCTGCATCTCGCGATTACCGGCGGTGTCGACGATTTCGCCTTGGATCTCGAATGAAACCGCGTCCCGCTCCGGCCAAAGGATCAGTTCCCCACGGTGTGTGTTTCCCTCGGATTGGGTTTTCGACGGATCGACCGCGACCGGCTTCCAATTCGACAGATAGGTGTTCTTTTGGTCGGGAACGGTGTACGAAATCTGCAACTGAGGACTTTTCCGGTTCAGGTTCGCATCTTCGACGGACCATTGGATTGCGACTTCGCCGGTACTTTTCTGTTCGGCGGAGAGCGATAATTTCGGCGGGATCGTGTCGACGAGTACGCGGAGCATCGGACCGCGACGCCGGGTTTCCTTGACTAAACCGTCTTGTCCGTAAGTTTTGAAAATGAACCAATACTCGCCGTCGGCCGGGGATTTGAAGAGGAACTGCTTTTTGTCCGGTTGAACGCGGCCGTAGGGATACCAATTCATGCCCCGATCGGTCGAGTAGGTTAGTTCGACTTCGGCGGGCAGTTCGCTCGAATCATCGACTTTAATCTCGAACGGAATCGTGAAGAAATTATTCCGGGTCGGAAACAGGGGGGCGTCCTTTGGCTGCGTCGCTTCGCCGAATGCGAATGAGACGACCGGCAAAATCAGAGCGAGGGCAATACTGCGAATTTTCATGGATTCTGGACGAACGTCGGGGCGTTCGCCGAAAATTTCTGGTCCAGGGAAGAAGCCGACTGGGATGTTAAGAGAAACGTACAATCCCTGTCGGAGAATTCGACCAAAAAAGAAGTCTTTAAGAAATTACTTTATTTTTTTCAACTTGTTTCGATTATAACGCTCTGGACAGGACGCAAGAGAGCGAAAAAGGGGAAAAAAGCCGCCCGAATCGGCTTTTCCGAACCTCTTTACGCCGCGCGTCGTTTTTCCGGTTGGGTGGGAGCGACGGGGACATTGCGACCGACGGACAGCACGGTCGGTTACGGAGAAGCCGGAACCGAGTAATAGCCGTTTTCGTCCGTTTTCGCGGAAACCGGTTGTTCGGAACCGTTGCTCGGTGTGAATTGCACTTCGGCGCCCGCGATACCCTGACCAGAGGCGTCAACGACGCGGCCCTGAATCGGCTTGGAATTCTCTTGGAGCTCCTTGTCCCAGCTTTCGAGACGATTCGCGAACCCCATTTCCACGTCTTCGTCGGAATTCGCTCGGTCGTTGCCGAGATTGATCCATTTTCCGCCGCGAAATTCCATGACCCGAATATCGACACCGCTCTCTCCCAAGAGCTGCGAAACGACCGCGAAACGGTTACTGAAAATCCGGACTTTGAAGATCTCGGCGTTGCGGAGTACTTCAGCCCATTCTTTCGAGGGATTTTTGATGCGTGCGGTTTCCGAGGCGGAAGGTTTGTTTTTGTTGACCTTGTTGAGACCGTCGACATCTCCCTCGGCGAGTTTGCGGTTGACGTAAACGCAGAGTCCTTCCGGGGTCGAGAAATCCTCTTTCTCGGCAAACGCGGCCGTACTTTTGTTCACCTCGTACGTTTTGATCCGGTTCTTATAGATTTCGAGAGTCTTTTTCAGTTGCGATTTTTCGGCAAACTCCGCTTTGGCGTAATCGCAAATTCGCTTGAATTTTTGATCGTCGTCTTCCAACTTGCGCGCGTGGTCATTCCCGGAATTGAGCCATTTTCCGTTTTCTTTTTCGAAAGAGCGCAAATCGTAATACGGCTCCTCCACTCCAAGCCCGGAAACGTAAGCGGCGACCCGGGCGTAGTTTTCGTGTATTCGGACATTGACGACATCGCAGTCCCATTTCCTTTCGGCTTGCTCGCCGGTTAGTGGTGGAGCGATTTTATCGCCTTTAAAAAGTTCCGCATACCGCTTGACGCTTGCCGCCGTCCAGTCGAGTCGCCCTTCGATTCCCTGCCGTTCGATCGTCGCGTAAGCGGCTTCGGGGGTCGAAAAATCATCGGTTTTCGGGAAATCCTTCACTTTCTTTCCGACATCGTACTTTTCGTATTGAAATCCGTCGGAATCGAGGATCGTCTTCGTATTGACGCCGTTCGATTTTTGTGACTCGTCTTTGGCGATCAGTTCAATCCGGAACAAACCGCATGCGATGAATACGAAACATGTTACGAGAATGAGAATCTTTTTCATGACAGGCTCTCCTGGGTGAGTGGTGAAATGATCCAACCGGCTCAATCGCCTACGGAGATTACCTCCGTAAAACGAAGATCGGTATTTTAACGTAAATCGCCGCCCCCGGTCGTGGACGGACAACAGCGTTTCGGCGAAATCGTACGGAGCGGATTCGCTACGACCGAAAGCGAATTCGTCGGCGTTCCATTCGGCGGCTTCTTCGTATTTTCGGTAAGCGTACCAAGCGACCGGATTGAACCAATGGAGCATCGCGAGAAATTGCACTAATAATGACACCAAGTTGTCCTTGGCAAGGACATGGGCCAATTCATGCCGAAGGATTCCCTCGCGGACGCTTGGCGACAGGTCTTCCCACAGGGTTACCGGAACGTAAACCGCCGTTTGGCCGGTGAGGCCGCACAGCATAAGCGGACCGATCCGTTGCGTCGTCAGAAGCGGAATCCGTTCGAATGCAATCTTGTTTTCCGCGAGTATTTTGTTCCACTCGCCGCGAAACTCTCCGTCGATCGGCTTCGCTTTCCGCAAAAAGAAAAGCAATCGAAGATAGGTGAACGCTTTCCAAAAAACGAGCAGTGCGAAAACGCCCGACCAAATGCGGAACAAAATCGTATCCCACGGCGGGAATTGCGTTCGTTGCGTTTCGGGAACCGGCGACACCCTCACGGAAAAAGCCGATTCACGAGCCTCCCATTCTTCCGGAATCCGTTTTACGGCATTACTTTTCAATTCGATTGCCGCAGAACCGGAAATCGGTCGCAATGAAACGGGTTCGATTTCGGATTTCATTGGCCGGTTTTCGATTTTCAGCGGTATCACGCCGATCAACACCCCTTGCAGGAGCGCGAGCAGCCAAAGAATCTTATGAATTTTCGCCGACCGCGGATTCGTAAGATGCAGCAAAACCCCGACGCCGATTCCCGCAAGGGCCAACAGTGCGGAACAACGAAACAGTAAGAATAATAGTGACATTGCGAATAATAATGGTCGGTGGTCAGAAAAATAGAGCGAGATTCGCGAGTACCGTCAATAAGGAATCAGGCTCCCGACGAAAAGTAAAATACCCATTTCTATTTTCTTTTTTTCACCACAGAGAGCGCAGAGAACACAGAGAGGACTTGAATCCAAACTCTCTGTGAACTCTGAGCTCTCTGTGGTTTAAAAAATTAGAGGAGGTTTGGGTATGGTATTTTTTGAGCGACAGTCTCATGTTGAGCTCCTCTCATTTCTCATTTTCCTTCCCAAGGATTTGTTTCAACAGCTCGATTTCATCCGGTTTGAGATTTCGTTTTTGGAGAATATGCGCAACCATCGGCGCGATGTTTTCACCGCAGAGCGAGTCGAGGAGATTCGTGTACTGTTCGGTAATCCGTTCTTTTTCGATCACCGCGGAAAACACGGAACGATACTCCCCGTCGCGCCGGACGAGCCCCTTGTCGACAAGCCGCTGTAAACGCGTCTGCATCGTGGAATACGCGATTCGTGTTTTCGGCGTATTGTAAATTCGATCCGACTCGGCAAGCGTCAAAGGGCCGTGAGTCCAGAGCATTTCGAGAATCTCCAACTCCCCCGCGGCAAGCTCGATTCGGTGTTGTGAAACTTTTTTCGTCATGTGTCACCGTGAATTTCCAGAAATACCACTTGAGTGGTAAATCCACAAACCAGATTACCACTTGAGTCATATTCTGTCAAGAATGGAAATCGGAAAAAACTGCCCACAAAGTATTACTGCACCCTACTTGCGAGAGGTCGCGATTCTTCGATTGCCTTTTCGTCGGTATTTTTTTATAATGGGGGAAGTCTCCTCATGTTTTCTTTTTTGACTTCCAACCCGAAAGACTGTCATGACCCCAATCACACGTCGAAGATTTTTTGAAGACTCCCTCCTTGCCGCCGCATCCGTCGCGGCGGCCGCCTCTTTTGCGCCGGGAATACTGCCGCGATCGGCTTTTTCCCAAGTATCCGCGAACGACAAGCTCGGCGTCATGGTCGTCGGCTGCGGCAGTCGCGGCGGCTCTCACATCGGAGCGTTTCTCGCCGACCCGAGAACGACGATCTTGTACCTGTGCGATCCCGACTCGAGGATGGTCAGCGATAAGCGGATCGACGAAATCGCCGCAAAGCAAAACGGTGTCAAG
>JAVBTU010000019.1:0-4224 GCA_031556015.1 Thermoguttaceae bacterium | reverse complement strand
GGCGCGAATGAACCAAAGACCAAACCGAATTCACCAGTAGTAGGTTTATCACGATCCGGGATTTTTCCTCCCAATTCGACTTTCGCCTTGTTTTTCCCTTTCAAAAATGAAACATTTCGTTCTTTTTGCTTTCGCTGCCGGAGTCCTCTCGGCGGTCGTTGGTTGTGGTGGTAACAAAGCGCCCTACGGCGTTGTTCCCGTTGCGGGTGTCGTTACCTATAAGGGAGCCCCGCTCCCGCAAAATTTCAAGATCGACTTTCTGCCCGAGGACGGTAAACGGGGCAGCGGCGCGATCTTACGAGGTAACGACGGAGCATTCACCGCCGTCCACACCGTCAGCCAAGACGGTGTTCCGACCGGCAAGTGCAAGGTCACCGTTGCTTGGGCCGGGCCCATCGGAACCTCGCCTCCCGAGGAATTCGCTCCCCTGCTTCAAAAATACGGGTTCGGAAAAGAAGGGCTGCCTATGGAAATTACGAAAAAAGACCTGAAAATGAAGATCGACTTTCCGGAATGACGCCGAAGGTGGTGGATCCGGTTTGCCGTTTGCTGTTCTTTTGAGGACGGGATTGCTTTTTGCGCAAACGAATGATAGTATGCGGAGGTCGTATCCGTGTGCTTTTTTCGTTTTTCGAGATTTTCCGCTCGAAGGCTTTATGTCGACTGAAAACAACCAACCCGCAGTCCCTTCTCCGGTAACATGTTGCGTTTTTCATCGCTGCTGTTGCAAATGCCTTTTCCTGACTGCGATTTTGGTCGGGCTTGTCGGCGCCGGACTGACCTGGTTTCTTTTCCCCGTTCATTACGAGTCGACGGCTTGGCTGATCGCACGTTCTCAGGCTCCCTATATTGTTTTTCATCCCTACGAAAACCCTGCGGAATATGAAAATTATTTGGCAACGCAAATCGCGATGATCCGAAGCCCGGCGATTATGCGAGCTGTGTCTTATGATCCCCGCGTCGCCGCGGTCGGATCGCTTCGCCAATCACACGATCAGCTCAATGAACTTCGGCAACGGATCCAGGTTCAGCGGCAAGGCAAATCGGAGTGCTTCACCATTTCCTACCGCGACCCGGACCCGAATGCGGCCCAAACGGTCGTTCAGGCGGTTGTGGATGCCTATCTGAAGCGGGTCAGAAGTGATGAAGTTCGCAGGGGCACGGAATTGGTGGAAAACTTAAGGCGGGAAATGGCAACTTTTGAGAACTCCGTCAAAACTCAACAGAGAGTGATCGCCGATCTGACGGAGTACGCCTCGAACGCTTCCAATGATGACCCCAAAAATATGGCATCGATTTCTTTCCTGGAAGCCCGACTTCAGAAGGATATCCAAGTACTCGATAAACTCAGCGAACGGATTATTCAGCTTCAAACGGAATCGCAAGCCCCGGCGCGGGTTTCGCTCGAAAGCGCCGCGAATCTTCCGACGGAACCATGTACGCAAGCCCGACTGCCGCTGTCGATTCTCGTCGGCGTCGGCTTGTTCCTGCTTACGTTCATTTGCGCCGGAGTGAGACGGTTTTTCGGAAACTGACATCTTCGCCATTCCCCATTCGTCATTCCTAATAAATTCATGGATTCTTGGACCGTTAAACGGCTGTTGGAATGGACGACGGACTATCTCAAGAAGAGTGGGCGTCCGTCGGCCCGGCTTGAGGCGGAAATTCTTCTCGCGTCGGCCCTGTCGTGTCAACGGATCGAGCTTTACACGAATTTTGAAACGGAACCGCCTGAGGACAAACGGGCTCTCTTTCGGGATTACGTCAAACGCCGAGCCGCCGGAGAACCGGTCGCGTATCTGGTCGGGCATAAGGAATTCTATTCGCTTTCGTTTCAGGTCGATCGCAGTACGCTCATTCCGCGGCCGGAAACGGAGCAACTCGTCGTGGAATCCCTCGACTGGATCAAAGCCCGGCAAACCGCCGATCCCGGCTTCGCGCCGCAAATCTGCGATGTCGGAACCGGGAGCGGCGCCGTCGCGGTTGCAATCGCGCACGCCCTGAAAAAAGCGAAACGTCCCGGTCGTGTCACGGCCGTCGACCTGTCCGAAGCGGCGCTGGAACTGGCGAAAAAGAACGGCGTAAAGCATAACGTCCACGACCGAATCGATTGGGTGCTTTCCGATTTGATGGAGAAGACCGCCGGTCCGTTCGATTTGGTCGTCAGTAATCCGCCGTATGTCAGCGAATCGGAATTCGAACGACTCGATCCGGAGGTGAGAAATTACGAACCGAAATCGGCCCTTCTCGCCGGGCAGGACGGCACGGAAATCATCCGAAGACTTTTGCCGCAAGCCTGCGTCAAACTCAACGACGGCGGACGGCTCTTGATCGAACTGAGCCCGATGATCGCGGACGCGGTCGTTCTTCTGTTTGACGCCGCCTGTTGGAAAAACGTCAAACTCCTCAAGGACCTCGCAGGACGGAATCGGATCGTCTCCGCGGAGAAAGCGTGAGCGCAAACCTGATTTCAGAGTCGAACGAAGTACCGCGAGGAGCTGCGTACTCTTTTGACGGACAACACGGCGATTCTCCGGGACAATTGACTCTCCGAACGGAAAATGCTACTTTTAAAGAGCCGCATGGGAAGCGAAGCGTACCTTGCGGAACGGGAAGAAAATGAAATTCGCTACAGTTCCACAATCAGCGCATGCGGCCCTTTAAAGAAACAATAAAATTATGAGAATATCGACCGCTGTTTTGTTGATGCTCCTGGTCGTCGGGTGTTCGAACGAAAAGCCGCTTCCGCCCACTTACACAGGAGCGGATCCGGTGATTGAAACGCCGTCGCCGGAGACGCTTTTGGAGCGGTACGGGGCGAAAATGAGCCGCGATAAAAGCGGAGCCCTGAAAACGCTCAAGTTGGACAGATGCGACGCCGACGACTCGCTTCTCCGATGGATCGGTGAGCAGACGACGCTGGAAGATCTGTCGCTGGTTCAAACGAAAATCAGCGACGAAGGGATCGCGTCTCTGGAATCGCTCGACAAGCTTAAAAAGCTTCGGCTCGGCAACACGGCGATCACGGACAAGTGCGCCGCATCGCTGGCGAAACTGACGTCGCTGGAAGACCTTGATGTGAGCAATACCGCGCTGGGCGACGCCGCTTTGAAGGAGATCGGGACGTTGCCGCGTTTGAAGAATCTGAATCTTTACACGACGAAAATCGACGATGCCGGTCTCGATTCCTTGGCGAACCTGAAAGATTTGACGCGACTGAATCTCGACAACTGCGCGATCGACGACGCGGCGATCGACAAGCTCAAACCGTTTGAAAAGCTGGAATGGCTCCACTTGGGCCGTACGTCCTTGTCCGACGCCGGTCTGGAAAAACTCGCCGCCCTGAAAGCGCTCAAAGAAGTCCACATCACACGAACGAAAATCACCCCCGAAGGAGCCGCGAAACTCCGCGAAGCACTGCCGGGGTGTGTGGTCCATGATCAAGTGGAGGAGAAGAAATAGGAAAACAAGAAAAGAGAAATGCTTCTCTACCAAAATCTATGGGTGGATTTTGGTAGAGAGGCATAATACTTTAGTTGGCAATGATTTGCACGCCTGAAACGTATCGTGACGCTTTTTCAGTTTCCGTCATTACTGATCGGGCACAAGGGATTGTTTTTTAGAACAAAATACGGTAAGAATGGGATTGACCAAATCCAAGTCCAGAAAACAAAACGATTGAATTTTGAAGACAGACCACCCAAGCCCCCACTTCGGCAAACTAATTTACTCCCGACCCCTTTTCTCCCGACCCGACCCCTTTTCTCCCGACGATCTTCGTCTGCGTTCCCATGGCGTTAATCGTAACCACGGCGTCATCGAGCACGAGCGAATCCAAGAGCACGGGAATCGCCGTAATTTCATTGCTTTTCTCTTCCGTGGCGATTTGGCCGAGCGTGATGCATTGTTGTGCCGAATAGGCGCTGACGATATGCAAGGCGCCGAGGTCGTTTTTGGCGTCATGACTGCGGCGTAGCGTCTTGCCGTCGATGGGAACGTGTTCTTTTTGCTTATGGTCGTTCTTCTCGCGAAAGGCGTCAATCCAGCCAAGAAAACATTTTTGAAACGCATTCGGTTCGATGGCCTGAAGCGTTCTGCGAATGGTGTCGCGCGAAGGAATTCCGTGTTCGAGTTTCATGATCGCGACGAGTTCGGCGTCATGGGCGTCGGCTCATTGGAAGATGTCGGTCGGTCCGTCGGATCCGGCGATCACGGCCATGACGG
>JAVBTU010000298.1:0-4486 GCA_031556015.1 Thermoguttaceae bacterium | reverse complement strand
CGGTAGTCAGCAAATTCGAAAGCAACCATTCTACATTTCTACCCTTCTAAATTTACCTTACAGCTCTAACGTTTCCCGGAACGCATAATGGTCGCTCGGGTATTTGCCGTTTCGGTCGACGCGGATGATTTCCGCTTCAGTCGCTTTCAGATCCGGCGTGATGAAAATGTAGTCGATTTTTTCACCGTCGAGCTTCGGACCGCGAAAGCCGTTGAACGTCGCGACCTGTTTCTCGTTCGGATGAACGACGCGAAACGTATCGAGCAGTTTCATTTGCGGGACTTTCTCCTCACCGCCGAGTACGACGGTTTCCCCTTTGAGGAATCGGACCGCGGGGCTGTTTTCACCGCAATTGAGGTCTCCCATCAGAACGACTGGGGCGGTTTTGTCTTTTCGGCTCGCGATTTTCTCGAAGATGACCGCCGCCGCTTTTTGACGCGGAATTTCGCCGACGTGATCGAAATGCGTCGAGTAAACGTACAGCGTCTTGCCGGTCAGCTTGCCGTCTTTGTCGATTTCGTGAAACAGCCCGCCGGTGCAGACGCGCGGACAAGTGCTTTGCCCTTCCCACGTTACGGAACCGGGCACGCTGGGCGTATCGGACAGCCAGAAGGAGCCTTGATCTTCCGGATCGATGCGCCAACGGTCGGTCCGATAGAAAATCGGGGTTCCTTCCCCCCGTGCGACTCCGTCCTTTTCACGATTTTTGAAAACGATCCCGTAATTCGGCAGGTTCTCGAAGAAAAATCTGATCTGATTATTGTCCGAATCGGTCGTGGTCAACACTTCCTGTCCGCCGATGAAGTCGTAATTTCCTTCTTTGACGACCTGGAGCAGAAAATCTTTTCGGAATTTCCAGGAATTTTCCCCATCGTTTGCGTCGCCTAAGCGGACATTGGTCGACAGGATTTTAACCGGTTCCGTCGCGAAACAAGGCACGACGAAAACGAACAACAGAAGTGATACGAGATGTTTCATGATGATATAAATTCGTTGAAAGAGCCGCATGCGCAGCTTGCGGAACAGCCGGCGGTGTCCCGCGGATTCCATGGGATCACCGAACGCCGTTCCGCAAGTTGCGCTGCGCTTCACATGCGGCTCTTTATTTTTCCTCTTCTTTTTTCTCTTCCGGGTCTTTACCGAGAACGAAGAAAATGGCGAAGAACACGCCGACCAAAATGATCGGATGCAGGAGAATCTTGTTCCAGTTTCTCATCTGCACTCCCAGCCAGTCTTTCCGCGTTACGGAAATTTGCGAAGGATCGACTTTCTTTCCGGCTTCATAGTCGGCGATCTGTCCGAAGATATCCTCGATATCCGCTTTGGTAAAGGTCTTCGCATCGTCGCCGACACCATTTTTCAATCCTTCGGCGGGAACAGCGGCGATTTCTTCGGCGGTAATCACGTTATCCTTGTTGGTATCCAATTCTTCTCCGAGGTGATACACGACCGGCGGTTTTTTGCCGAGCATCGAGTTGACCGTCGCGGAAAGATTCAGATATTTCCACGCGGTGTTTTCCAGCGTCGGATCGTTCCACACCGGGAGCGGAATCGGGTCGGCTTGCGAGGCGATTTTGATATTCGGGAATGGGGCCGGATTCGCTTTGAATTCATAGCTCAACATGAGCGAGCCGGCGACTTGGCCGACGCCGAGGAGTAAAAACGCCATCAGTCCTTGCACGCTTGCCTTCAGAGCAGGCGGGGCTTTTTTGTCGGCATACATATAGGACGCGACATACAGAAAACTATAACAAAAACCGTGTAGCAACAGTCCGAGAATCGCGAACGCAAACGCCGACTGCATGAAGCAAAAATACCGGAGTGCCCAAGCGGCCATACCGAGCAGGAGGCATTTCTTCAAACCGATTTTCGACGCGAAAAACGGAAGCGCGAGCATGAAAAACAGTTCGGAAAACTGGTTGAGCGTCGTTAAAGCGACCGGGGACGGATAATCTCGCTCCGTGAAGAGGGGAACGGCCATCGGGAAATAGAAACCGCAGGCCGGAATGCTTGCAAACAGAGCACATACAACGAACACGACGAACGCCGGATCCTGGAACATTTTCAAGGAATCAAGCATCGACCCGCTCTTTTCGCCCGGCTCCGTGGCTTTGGCGGCAGGTGGTGTCGCCGGGAGTGAAAAAGAGTACAAACCCAATAAAATCGCGGCACTTCCACCGATGAAGAAAAAGTTTGGCTTGGCAGCGCCACCTCCGAAAACATCGATCAAGAGATTGACGATGATCCATCCCATTGTCCCAAACACAAAAACGCGAGGTACATTATTGGAGTTCGGGATATGGCGGAAAACGACAGAGTTGATGAGCGCAATCGACGGCATAAAGCACAAGCCGTGCAAAATCATCAGAATTAACAACAACGTCAAATCTTTTTGAAAACCGCAAGCGATCAAACAAATGCCTCCGACCAGATGCAGAACTCCAAGAACCTTTTCGGCGTTGAAGAGCCTGTCGACAATCGGCCCAATGAAAAGCGCCGCAACCGCGGCAAGCGGGATGGCTGTATAGAGAATGCCGACATCGACGTGAAGCACCTTGTCGGCATATCCGCCAAGGGTCATTGCCCAGCTTCCCCAGATGGCAAACTGTAAAAAATACGCGACGCAAAGCCGCGGATAGATCATCGGATTGAGTTTGGTATCAGTCATTATTATCGTAGACGTTAGCCGGTTCGCCTGCGAACCGTTGTGAATCGTTAATCATAAACCCGGCAACCCGCCGCAGGCGACGGGGCGAACCGGCGCGACCGGGCGATTATTTCAGGAGTTCGTCGAAATTGATCCCTTCGAGATTGAAGACGGCCAACGTACGCGGCGGCTCGTTCTTGTTGTCGTACGGCAGATCGATGTTCGAGCAGTACAGCTTCGAACCACGCAGGCACACTTCGCTGACCCGGTCCAGTTCGCCGTCGGCTCCGGTTCCGCCGATCGGATCCTTCGCGAGCGTCACGACTTTTCCGTTGGCCGGATTGGCCGCATGGACCGCGTTGCCGGCGAAATCGGCGAAGAAAATGTACCCTTTCGGACAAACCGTCAAACCGTCGACGCTTTCGATCGGGCCGCCTTCGATGCAAACCCGATCCGAAACGACTTTCGTGCGGCTCGGATCAAGCTTCAGCTCGATAATCTGCTTGTCGCCGAAATTCGCGACGTAAACTTTGCCGTCTTTCGTCGCCCCGATGCCGTTGGCGCCGATTTTCCAGTCGGGATTGTGCGTCTTGAATTTATAAATGCAATGCCGGTCGTTCCCGTTGGCTCCGACATGGATCGGACGTCGCAAACCGCGAAATTCGTTCAGCGAAAAGCAAAAGACGCCGCTGTCGATCGGCGATTCCTTGAGTTCTTCCAGGAATTGCGTTTCGGCAAAGTAGATATGACCGTTGGCGAACGTCATTCCGTTCGCCTGGACCAGGCCGGTCACGAGCGTCTCTTCCCGAACCGGTTTGCCGTTTTGATGAACGACCCGCAGAATCCGCGATTTGTGCGTCGTGTCGTTGCCGATTCCCTGCCCGTCGCAAATATAGAGATGTCCGTCGGACCCGAACACGATTCCCATGCAGCACGCTTTATTCGTCTGCGGATGCGGCTTGAGCCAGAAGTATTTCTCGACTTTTTCGTCCGGCGTGATTTTAAGCAACCAGGTTCCGCCTTCCCGGGCATAGGCGTTCGGGACGGCGAGAATGATGTTTCCCCGGGGATCGACGGTCATTCCGTCCGGCGTATTGAATTGTTCGTCCAATTCAATCGCGTATTTCGATTTGACGACCGGTTCGTCGGCGAACAGTGCAACCTGTAAAAAGCCGAACACGATGAAAGCGAGCAATATTCTTTTCATGGGAGGGGTCCAAAGGTGAAATGAAAGGCAGGCCCGTAAAAACGATTCGCCCATTATGCCAAGCTCCCACGCAAAAAACAAGCATATTACGTTTTTTTTATTTTCACATACAAACTTGAAGCTTCGCCAGAAAGTATTACGCACAGCATTGTCATTCTGAAGTACTCCGAAGAATCTGGTTTCAAGCTGTAAACGTAACGCGTTGCATGGTGATGGGATACACCAGATTCTTCACTCCGTGAGTACACTGCGCTCAGAATGACAACGCGTACCTCCTCCGATTTCTGCCATATTACTTTTCCGCAAAGCCTGAACCTTCACCCGGTTCGATTGTATCGATTGTGCCTTTTTTGCTCTTTCTTTCTTTTATTCGAATTATTCTCGTTTTTTGGATAGAATCGCATATTCCTGTCCGATAAGAAGAGAGTAATCCAAGGATTATTGGGCTACGAACAAGACCTGTTTTGTTAAAAGACGCAGAATAGGCAAAACATACAATCGGAGATGTGCCATTTCCGGAATTGGATTGTTTGAGATTTACGGCGGAAACCTTGGATGTTTTCCGACAGCACTCCTCAGGAGATAGAAATGCGAAGCAGCTTAGGACAAATCTTTTTATGCCTCATTGCGGG
>JAVBTU010000071.1:0-8158 GCA_031556015.1 Thermoguttaceae bacterium | reverse complement strand
GTTGACGCCGCGAATGATGAGCATGTCGTCGGTCCGCCCGATCACGCGACTCATGCGCCGGGTCGTTCGACCGCACGGACACGGCTCGTTGATAATATACGCGATGTCCCGGGTCCGGTACCGAAGAACCGGCATCGCTTCCCGGGCGAACGACGTGATGACCAGTTCGCCCGGCGAACCGTCGGGAACGGGTTGGAGCGTGTCCGGGTCGACGCACTCGAACAGGAAATGATCCTCTTGGATGTGCATGCCGTTTTGGTAATGACACTCGCCCGTCACGCCCGGGCCGATCACTTCGCTCAGCCCGTAGTTGTTGTACGCTTTGAGGTCGAGCGCCTGTTCGATTTGTTCCCGCATCTGTTCCGTCCACGGTTCGCCGCCGAGTTGGGCCATGCTCAAATGAACGTCTTTCGGATCGATTCCTTCCGCTTTGACCGCTTCGGCAATGGTCAACGCGTAACTGGGCGTACAGACGAGCAGGTCGGCTTCCATGTCCTGAAGGAGCATGATTTGTCGTTTCGTATTGCCGGACGCCGCCGGAATAATCGCCGCACCGATCCGCTCGACGCCGTAATGGAGCCCGAATCCGCCGGTGAAAAGGCCGTATCCGAACGCGATTTGAACCGTGTGCTCCGGCTTCAGTCCGCCGGCGCAGAGAAATCGGGCGCACATTCGACTCCACAACTCCAGATCGCCGACCGTGTATCCGACCATGGTTGGTTTACCGGTCGTCCCGGACGAACCGTGATACCGTAAAACCTGATCCCGGGGAACCGCGAGAAAGCCGAGCGGATAACCGTCGCGCAGATCCGCTTTCGTCGTGAACGGCAACTTGACGACATCTTCGACCGAGCGTACGGATTCCGCCGAGACGCCCATTTCCGCGAATTTACGCTTGTAAAACGGAACGTTGGCGACTCGACGAAGACAATCCCTGAGTTTGACGAACTGGAGCGCCTGAAGTTCGTCCGGCGGAAGCGTTTCCGCGCGATCCAGAATCAACGGTCGATACGGTTGAATGAGCTGCATGAAGAAATCCTCGACACATGAATGAGTAGGTCTGCAAACGGACAAAGGACGCATTATATCGACTTGTCGCGGTGAAAGAAAGAGAGGCAAAGGCGCGAAGAAAAGAGACCGGCTTCGGCGTCGATGTTTCGATTCGGCCCATTCTCCCGCCCCGGGTTGATGGAGCGGGGAAACAAAATATAATTTCCGGTTCTCATGTTCGGGGTATTGTAGGAAATATACCATTTGACGGGCCATTGACGTCCTTTATTTCGGCTCGTCGAATGTTCGTCGCCAATTGAACCGTCAATGTTTTTTTCGCTCATAGATCGTATTGAATCGCTGGAACCGGGGAAATCCGTGGTTGCGACGAAATCGCTGACGTTGGCGGAAGAATATTTGAAGGACCATTTTCCCAACTTTCCCGTCATGCCCGGCGTCTTGATGCTTGAGGCGTTGACGCAGGCGTCCGCTTGGCTGGTTCGCGTAACCGACGGCTTTTCCCATAGCATGGTCGTTTTGAAAGAGGCGAAGAACGTCAAGTACGGAAAATTCGTCAAACCGGGACAAACGATCCGAATCTCGGCGACCATCGTCGACCGCACCGAGACGACGATTACACTTAAAGCGGAAGGAACCGTCGACGAACAGGCGACGCTTCGCGCTCAGTTGACGCTTATCCGCTACAATCTCGAAGAAAGGCGGCCGAACCGCAAAGGAACGGACCGACGGATCATCGACTCGCTGAAAAGCGAGTTGGCTTTGCTCTGGAACGATTGGACTCCGGAAGATCCTCGTTAAAATATTTACAGTTTTCTCTTTTTTCAACACTCATTGGAGAATCGTTCATGCCGACGAAAGATGAAATTTTTGCGGGCGTCCGGGACGCCTTGGTCGAAGCTTTAGCCGTCGATGAAGACGAAGTGACGGAAAACGCGACCTTGGTCGACGATCTTGGAGCCGAATCGATCGATTTGCTCGACATCGTCTATCGGCTCGAAAAGACTTTTTCGATCAAAATCGACCGCGGTGAACTGATCCCGGAAGATCTGTTGACCAACGCGCAATACGTCGTCGACGGCAAACTCACCGCCGACGGACTGGCGGAGCTGAAAAAACGGATGCCCGGCAAAAACCTCGGCGATTTCGAGAAGAACCCGATGGTCCAAAACATATCGACGATTCTCACCGTTCAGGACATGTGCAATCTCGTCGAAAACAAACTCGCTAATTAGAGTGAATTCTGAATCACGAATTTTCAATGTCCGGTTTTTCACGGGTCCGTAAGCAGAGATCATTCGTAATTCATAATTCATAATTCGTAATTCACATAATGCATTGGTACTGGATCGATCGATATACGGTTTTCGAAAGTCACCGGCGCGCCGAAGCGATCAAAGCGATTTCGCTCGCCGAGGATCATTTGCATGATCACTTTCGGCATCATCCGGTCATGCCCGGTTCCCTGGTCCTTGAAGGATTGGCGCAGACCGGCGGTCTTTTGGTTTGCGAAGCGACCGGTTATCAGGCGAAAGTCGTTCTCGCGAAGATTCCGAAGATCGTTTTTCACGATACGGAAATGGTACCCGGCGATCTTCTGACGTACAAAGCATCGATCGATTCGCTTCGGGACGGTGGCGCGGTCGTCACCGTCTCCGCGCACCGCGGGGAGGAACTGCTCGTCGAAGGGGAATTCGTGTTCGCGCATCTTTCGACGGAAAATTTCAAGGAAACGACGCTCTTCCGTAACGGCGATCTGATCGACATGATGCGGGTTTTCGGAGCGTACGACATCGGCGTTGCCGAAGACGGCTCGAAGTTGATGGAACCGTAGGTGAACCAATGTCCGAACTGACCGAATCCGTGTTGCGGATGATGCAGCAATTCCAGACCTTGCCGGGTATCGGGAAAAAGTCGGCGGAGCGGATTGCGTATCACCTTCTGAAGCTTCCGAAAAGCAAAGCCCTTGAACTGGCGGACGCGATACGGGATGTCAAGGAAAACGTCAGCTATTGTAAAAACTGCTATAATCTTTCCGAACAGGAGCTTTGCGACATTTGCCGGGATCCGTCGCGGGACCAGACTCTTCTTTGCGTCGTGGAGCAGCCGCGGGATCTGATTGCGTTGGAACAAACCGGACGTTACAAAGGGCTCTATCATGTTCTGCTCGGTCGAATCTCGCCGATTGACGACATCGCGGCCGAGGACCTGACGATCGCGGCGTTGATCAAGCGGATCAAAGCCGGGCATTTCCGCGAACTGATCATGGGAACGAACCCGACGATCGAGGGGGACGGAACCGCGCTTTGCATTACGAATCTTTTGGAGAACATTCCGATCCGGGTGACGCGGCTGGCCAGAGGAATTACGACCGGCAGTTTTCTTGAGTTCGCGAACAAGGAAATGCTCGCCGACGCTCTTTCCGGACGGCAGGAATTTCAAGATTGAACTGGGCGATTTGGGATAATGATGCCGTTTCGCATAAGGGAAACCTTCCGGCTCCCCTCTGTTCAAAGGAAAAATCGGTCGATAAAATTAGACCGTTTTTGGTTTGAACTGAAATTCTTCAATAGCCCCTGATAAAAATGAACACAGGAAACACGCTTGATCTGAATGTTTACGGGATTTCCGTGAAGTCCGTTTTTCGCAATCCGGTTGCTCCGCCGCTCTACGAGGATGCGATCGTGCGGGAAAAAGCGGTCATCTCTTCCGCAGGGGCGCTCATCAACTTTTCCGCCGAAAAAACCGGCCGCAGTCCCAAAGATAAACGGGTCGTCGATTCTCCGAAAACGACCGGCGACATCTGGTGGGGACCGGTCAACATTAAGATGACCGATGAAGTCTTTCTGCAATGCCGGAAGACCGCGATCGATTTCCTGAATACGCTCGACCAACTTTACGTCGTCGACGCTTACGCCGGTTGGGACGCGAAAAATCGGATCAAAGTCCGCGTGATTTGTGCCCGGGCTTATCACGCCCTGTTCATGATGAACATGCTCGTTCGACCGACGCAAGAGGAACTGGAAAACTTCGGCGAACCGGATTACGTGATTTTCAACGCCGGACAACAATACGCCGACCCGAATCTGCCCGGTCTCACGTCGAAAACCTGCGCCGCGCTCCATTTCGAGCGGGGCGAGTTCGTGATTCTCGGTTCGCAATACGCCGGGGAAATGAAGAAGGGCGTTTTCACGATCATGAACTATCTCATGCCGAAAAAGGGGATCGTGTCGATGCACTGTTCGGCCAACGAAGGGCCGGACGGAGACGTTTCACTCTTCTTCGGTCTGTCCGGAACGGGAAAAACGACGCTTTCGACCGAGCCGCACCGCAAGTTGATCGGTGACGACGAGCACATTTGGACCGAAGAGGGAATCGTCAATATCGAAGGGGGGTGTTATGCGAAGTGCATCAACCTCTCCCCAGAAAGCGAGCCGGAAATTTACAACGCGATTCGATTCGGAACCGTGCTGGAAAACGTTGGATACGACAAGACGACCCGGGAAGTCGATTACAAAGACAAGTCGATCACGGAAAACACGCGGTCGTCGTATCCGATCGAATTCATTCCGAACGTCAAGATTCCTTGCGTCGGCGGACATCCGAAGAACATCATTTTCCTTTCGTGCGACGCGTTCGGCGTTTTGCCGCCGGTCAGTCTGCTCAATCCGGCGCAGGCGATGTACCATTACATGAGCGGTTACACGGCGAAAGTCGCGGGAACCGAAATGGGGGTCACGGATCCGGAAGCGACGTTTTCGGCTTGCTTCGGAGCCGCGTTTCTCGTTTGGCATCCGGCGAAGTATGCGGAAATTCTCGCCCGGGATATCGAAAAACACAACGTCCGGGCCTGGTTGGTCAACACCGGCTGGAGCGGCGGACAATACGGCGTCGGAAAGCGCATGTCGATCAAGCACACCCGGGCGATCATCGACGGAATCCACGACGGCGAACTGGCCGGCAGCCCGATGATCGATGATCCGATCTTCGGCGTCAAGGTTCCGACGCACTGCAAAGGGGTTCCGGCCGAAGTGCTGATCCCGAAAAACTGCTGGAAAGATCAGGCGGAATACGAACGACTTGCGATGCGGCTGGCTGGTTTGTTCAAGCTGAACTTCTCCCGGTACGAAGACGTCGCGTCCGACGCGGTGAAAAACGCCGGTCCTCAAAAATTCGAGGACCTGACCAACTCCGGCATCAAACTCGACGCCCTCGGAGGGTAACCTTCATCATACCCCCCTTTTTAGCCGGTACTCCGCGCCCGCGCCGATCCGGTGTATAATCGCTCCTTAAATTCGACCAAACAAACACACTTCATTTACTCTTACCCACTCTTACAGATGGCTTGCACGATTTTTTACGAAAAGGACGCCGATCTTTCCCAACTTAAAGGCAAAACGATCGCGATTCTCGGATACGGTTCGCAGGGGCACGCTCACGCCCAGACCCTCCGCGACAGCGGTTGCGAGGTCGTCGTCGCCGAACTGCCGGGGACCGCGAATTACGATGCCGCCGTCAAAGACGGATTCCAACCGCTCACGACCGAAGAAGCCGTGAAGAAAGGGGACCTGATCGTCTTTACGCTTCCCGACGAACTGCAAGGCAAAATTTTCCGCAATCAGGTCAAGGACAACCTGAAAAAGGGAAGCATCATCGTCTGCACGCACGGATTCAACATTCACTACGGTCAGTTCGACCTTCCGCAAGGCGTTTGCGCTTTGCTGATCGCTCCGAAAGGGCCCGGACATCTGGTCCGCAGCGAATTCGTCAAAGGGGGGGGCGTACCGTGCCTGATCGCGCTCGGGGAAGGAGCCGGCGAAAAAGAGCGGGCGATCGGACTCGCTTACGCCAAGGGAATCGGCGGAACCCGCGGCGGCGTCATTGAAACGACGTTCGCCGAAGAAACCGAAACCGACCTGTTCGGCGAACAAGTCGTGCTCTGCGGTGGTGTCAGCGCGTTGGTTCAAAAGGCGTTCGAGGTCCTCGTGGAAGCCGGATACCAGCCGGAAATGGCGTACTTCGAATGCATGCACGAATTGAAACTGATCGTCGACCTGTTCTACCAGGGCGGCATGAATTACATGCGTTATTCCGTCTCGAACACGGCGGAATACGGCGATTACACCCGCGGCCCGCGAATCATCACCGACGAAACGAAAAAGGAGATGAAGAAGATTCTCGAAGAGATTCAATCCGGCGAATTCGCCCGCGAATGGCTGCTCGAAAATCAGGTCAGCGCTCCGAAATTCAAACGGACCCGCGCCCGACACCGCAACCACGAGATCGAAGAAGTCGGCAAGCGTCTCCGCAAGCTCATGGCCTGGATCGACGCGAAAGAAGTCTAAACCCTTTTTAAAGAGCCGCATGTGAAGCGCAGCGTAATTTGCGGAACGGCAACCGGCAAGGAGCATCAAATGCGTCCCCACATCTTCACCTTTGCATTCCTGCTCCTTGCCCCGGTCTTGACTTTCGCCGCGACTCCCGTCGCCGAATGTGACGCCGGGAAACTCTATAAATTCGAAGACGTTCCCGTCGTCGTGGTCGAGGGAACGTGGTTCGAAATGGGAAAGCAGTACGGAACGCTGCTCAAGAAGGAAATGAAAGCCTTCTCCGCGACGATGGAAATCGGACTGCTCGCCATGATCGGTCAGGAAAAGTTCGGTCGGTTCGTCGACCTTGCCGAAGCGCAACTCCGTCTTTACCCGAAACGCTTCCAGGAAATCCATCGCGGCATGAGCGAAGGGAGCGGGTTGTCGCTTCGCAAAATCGCCGTGCTCGAGCATTACATCGCTGCCGACATCGCCGTCGGAAGCGGGCTTTTTTGTTCTTCCGTGAGCGTTTGGGGGGATTTCACGACGGACGGCACGTTAATCATGGGCCGGAACTTCGACTTTCCGAACATTTACTTGCAGGGTTCCCCGTACTTCTGTGTGGCCGTTTTTCGCCCGACCGACGGTTCGGTTCCCTGCGCGACGTTGGGGTACGTCGGCGAAATCGGCTCGGTCAACATGTTCAACGGCCAAGGGCTCGTTGCCGAAGTCAACGTCGCCGTCAATTTGCCGCAGAACGATAGCGCCATCTGCCTGGACCGGATTACCGCTCCAATAACGCTCACCGCTTTGGGATTCGATTGCGACGGCCTCACGCAGTCGGATGCCGCCTTGAGAACGTACCGTTTCAATTTCCCGCTGCTGTGTACGGTCGCCGATTCCGCGGAGGCGAGAACCTACGAAATCGGGACCCGGGACATGCTCTTTCGCAAACCGGACGAGCCGGGACTCAATACCGTTACGAATTGGGCGAGTGATCCCGACTGGGACGGAGTCAAGGAAAACACCTACGACCAAAGGCGAACAAACCTGCAATCTCTCGCGCGACGCCACAAAGGGGGGATCGACGCCGGGAAAATGAAGGAAATCATGGAGACGAAAACCGACGATGGCGGTGCCACGATTCTCTTCGAGGATCGGAATTTCATCTTTACGGTACACCAGTTCGTTTATACGCCCGCCAAACGGGAACTGTCGATCCGCCAGCCGAGTTACAAAAAGAACCCGAATTGGATCGACATCGACCTGAAACCGTTTTTCGCGAAGCAAAATCCATAAGATGCCGCTTTTCACCGCCCAAACCGTCCTTCTCACCCGTCCCGAACGGTCCCAAGAGCCGCTTCGGACGCTTTTTCGAGATGCTGGGCTGGAAGTGCTTTCGCAACCGACGATTGAAATTCGACCGCCGCAATCGTGGGAGTCGGTCGACGACGTGCTGCTTCGCCTCGACGCGTTCGATTGGATCGTCTTCGCCAGCGCCAACGGGGTCGAGTTTTTTTTGGATCGTTTTCAATCGGCTCACTCGTCCGGCTTTCCGAAAATCTGCGCGATCGGACCGGGAACCGCCGCCACCTTGATGGATCGGAATTTCCCCGTTAAAATCGTGCCTGATCCGCACACCGCCGAGGGGGTCGTCGCCGCGCTTCGTCCCGAAGCACGTCGCGGAAAAAAAATCCTGCTCGTCCGGGCCAGTCGCGGTCGTGATGTCATGCTCCGCGAACTTGCCGCGGCCCATCCGCACGACCACGGCGTCGAGGAAATCGTCGTTTATGAAAGCGTCGATGTGGAAAGACCTGATCCGAATATTGTTACGCTCATGG
>JAVBTU010000253.1:0-11024 GCA_031556015.1 Thermoguttaceae bacterium | reverse complement strand
TTATCAAATAGGTCGTGAAAGAATACCGCAAAAGAAGGAGGCGACAAGGGGGGGATGAACGTATTCCCGCGACCGAAACCGCCGGAAAACGGGCGTCCGGCGGCGCTGGATGCGAGGGACGGAAAATCCGCGAGCCCCTTTCGACACTCCGGCCAAACGGGGGTTACGGCGACTGCTCTGTTTTGGGCGAATGGGAGTGAGCCGCTTCCGTTTCCCCGTCGCACATTTTGATGTAAACCGACTCCTCGACGTCGTCGTTGATCGTATCGACGTGGCCGTCGGCGAAAGTGGCAATGACAATGCCCGGATGATTCGACGAAGGTCGGGCGCAGGAGAACTGCCCGTCGTAGTCGTGATCAATCTTTCCATCCTTCATGATGTATTCGTTAATCCAACGCAGGCGATTCCCTCCTGCTCCAAATGATGCCTGGGTACCGTAGGCCCATTGAAAACCGAGATCTCCGATCGACCCGCCGACGCGGGAGCCGAGTTCCGGAACCACGGAGTCGCCGCCGACCTTTTCCACGAACCAAAACTGGTTTTGGCTCAAATCTTTCATGTCCGTCCGGGTTCTCAACCAGTAGGTCGCCTGACGGTTTTCGGTGAGCATGATCGTATTGCTGGCGCCGTTTTTAATGCTGTCGAGCGTGACTTTCTTGGAATTGACACGCTTATCGAGGAAAAGTCCGCAGTGCATCGCCGTGGTCGCACCGGCTGTCCCGTCATCGTCATACTGGCCGCAGTTGACGACATAACTGAGCGCATCTTTGTACGAATCGTTGGCTTTGTCGGAGTCGGAAGGGCAAATCAACCCCTTGATGCGAGGTGCGTTATCCGCGAGGGTCGTCAGGTCCGTCAAACTCGTCTTGAGATACTCCTTGTACCATGCTTCCTGCTGAAGGCCGACGAGAATCGAAACAACCCAACTGACTTCTTTGCCCTGTTTTTTGCTGACCAACCCGGGCAGGGTCCCGTTGGCGCTGTTGGTGTTCGCGAGAAGAATCTTGGCGATTTCCGCCTGGTTGTGCGTACATTGCATCCTCCTCATCGCTTCCCGGGCACCGTTGACCCCGGCCAGGAGCAGGCCCATCAAGACGGAAATGACTGTAACAACAACAAGCAGTTCGACGAGCGTAAAACCCCGTCGGGAATCAGGACGAATAATATTCATGTCTACCTCCCCACCAAATTGAATGGGTAAAAAAACGGAAAAAATGTGCCAATCGGTAAAAAAACGATTCCACCGAGACCGCCCCATACTCCTATTCTCGCATAAAAGAGAAGAATTTTCCAGAGCGAAAAGAAAAAATTTTCGTGTATTTGGAGTCTTGCCGAAATTTTCCGAACGATCAGCATTTCCCCCCACAAACGCGGGGCAAGCCCCGCCGCTAACGGGAGCGGTACGGCGTTTCCATCCTACTCCCGCCGTGGTCGATTCGCAATTGGAGGCAACCGTCTTCGAGCGTGTGAAAGACCTCGTATCCCCGGTCGCGGAAGGATTGAGCCAGTTCCGGTTTGTAAGTGAACTTTCCGCCGCTGATCCAGAGCGTTTCCGGCGTACACCAGTTCATCAGCGGTTCGGTCAGATTCGAATTTCCTCCGTGATGTGGAACCAAAAGCACGTCGCAACGGATCGGCTCCCGTTTCAAAAAGTCGATCTCCAGCGACGACTTTTTCGTTTCCAGATCGCCGGGAAGAAGGACCCTCTTGCCCAGATGCTCGACCAACAGAACCAGGCTTGTCGAATTCGTGTGCAGGTTTTCCGGCTCCTGTTCCACAGGCTTCTCGTGCGGATGTAATACGGTGAACTTCGTTCTCCGACTCACGTCGACGGTCTCTCCGGCGGTGAGAATGTGAACCGGAATGTTACGCTGCCTGAGCGTGTTTTCCAGATGCCGGACCGCCGGGTTCGTTTTGTCGAACATGTACGGCGAAACGTAAACCGCGGCAATCGAGAACCGTTTCGCCAGCTCCGGGATCGTGTTGTAATGGTCCGTGTCCGCATGGGAAAGAACGACGGCGTCGATCCGGCTCTTGCCCGCTTTCCATAAACGCCGCGAGATGGTGTTAGCCGCGACCATCGGGCGGGAAAAGCACCCGGCGTCGCACAGCACGGCTTTACCGTCCGGCGTAAGAACGAAAACGGCGGCTCCATGCCCGACGCTCAACACGTCGATTTCGAGCCGATCCGCGAATTGGCGTTCCCATTGGACGAGAAAGCCGCCGATTCCGCCGACGAAACACCAGGCCGTGAAACCGCACAAAACCAAACGCCGTCGCGGCCGGAGTACGGGGAAAAGCGTCAACAGAACCACGGCGCCGTAAAAACCGACCAACCACCAAACCGGCGGACCGGGGCTCCAGAAATGTCCGCAGGGAATTCCGTGAAAAAAATGGAGCATCGCTTCCAAAGCCGCGAAACCGAGCGAACCGAGCGCGCCGAACAGAATCGCCAGCGGCGGAAAAATCCACGCGAAAATCATCGTCGCGAAACTGCTCAAAAGGGCAATCGTCAGCGGAATCCAAAGGAGCGGGTTGACCAGCAGCCCGACCGGCGTAATCAAATGAATATTGTCCGCGATCAACGGCAACGTGACCGCCGTGATACAAAAACTGACGACGAAAAGCTGGACGACGGTTTCGAGGAAAAAGACCGACCCGAGTTGGAGCATCCGAACCGCCGTACTTCCAAGTGTCTTTCGGGAATTTTCCGCGCGCCGGTCGGAGAGAAGAATTTTGGACTTTTTGAACCACGGTTCCACCGACGGACACCAGAGAAACGCCGAAGTCGCGAGGAACGACAACTGCGCCCCGAACTGAAACAGGTCGGTCGGATTGCGAATCAGCACGACAAATGCCGTGATGCAAAGCGAGTTGATCGCCAGCGGCTTTTGGAAAAAGTAAACGGCAAGCGACGCGACACAGATCAGGACCGTCGCCCGCAGCGCCGGAGGACGCAGGTCGGTCAATGAAAAGTAAAACAAAATCACGACGACGAGCCAAAGCGCGGCTCTGCGCCGTGGAACCATCAGGATCCGAAACAGTCCGGCAAAGCATCCGGCGATCAGGGCGACGTGCATTCCGCTGATTGCGAGAATGTGCATCGTCCCGGTTTCCAGCAGCGTTTGCTGCGTTTCGTCGGGAACATCTTCGCGGAATCCGAGGACCATTGCGACCGCGAGCGGGGAACCGGCTTCGGTCATATATCGTTTCAAGTTCGCTTGGGCGTTGCGGCGAATCGATTCCAACGTTCGCATGAACGACAATCTTCCGTTTCGTTCCACGGACCAGGAATGGTCGGAATCGACGTAAACGACGGCGAGAATCCGGCGGCATTGGAGACGGTTTCGCGGGTCGAAGTCGTCCGGATTGCGTCGTCCTTGCGGCGCGGAGAGCGTTCCGTAAATCAGGAGCGAATCGCCGTACTTCGGAAGCACGCGACCGCCGTCGACGTAAACGGCCGTTCGGCCGGACGCCGGTTGCCAGGAATCGCCGTCGCGCACTTGACGAACATGGAGCGTGAAACCGATTTTTTCGACGGCGGCAATCGGTTGCCCCGGATCCGGCGGCGGGGCGGGAATCCGGTACGCCGATTCGACGACCTCGCCCCGCAGACAGACGGGTTGCGGATCCGACGTCGCGAAAAAACCGATGTCGTCGCTTTCAAAGCGGTTCCAGTAATCGTGATGCCAAAACCCGAACGCCGCGAAAATCCCCAGCAGAACGAAAATCGCCGCAAAGCGGAAACGAACCGTGAACCACAGGAGCAGCGTGACAACGAGCAGAGCCAACCAAATTCCGGCGGAAACGCCGAGGAACCGGTCCGCGAGAATCCCCGAACAGGCGAACAGCAGACAGATCGCCAGAGGATCGGACTTCATGGCGGCTCGGCAATGGGGGAAAGACTCCGAAAAAAGTCGGAGCGCCGAACCAAGGGACCTCGCGCCAGCACCGGCTCCAGACACAATGGCCGACGCCCCGGTGCAAACCGGGAGCGCCGCCTTGTTGCCTGGATTTTGTGGTGCTGTACGAGATCGACAAAAGACGTAAAACGCTTCCTTGAAAGGAAACTGAGTTCAATGTATTTGACGCCGAAGCAAAAGTCAATCGGGCCGGATCCCCGTTTTTTCGACAGGATGGACAAGATTTTCTGGATAGGAAGGAGCGGAATCGTCTCAAAATCCTGTCTATTCTGTAAATCCTGTCAAAATACCATTTTGTCACCCAATGCCGTTAAGCGTTTTTTATGGAGTGTGGGCGCCTCGCCCGCACTTGAATATCCCGATCGTTGGCCTCCCTCGCGAAGCGGAGGCAAGCCCTGCAAACGGTCCCCGACTTCCCACTGGCGGGCGAGGCGCCCGCGCTCCAAGGGAAAAATCACTTAACGGCGTTGTTAGTCACCGCTTACAAAACGAAATCCCCCCCGTTTTTGCAGTAAAACCTACAATATTCACTAATCTTTGTGACATTATTAGAAAAAAAACAATCAAATTTCTTTGAATTTATCCGTCCCTTTTATTAAGATTATTTTTCGCGTAATCTTAAAAATCGACCTGTTTTTACGTGCAGTATCACAATTTGCAAATACACAAAAGTGTGGCGGAAATATTTCTGCTTCAAAATCGAATCAAAGCCGGTTGACTTTTTGTGACGTTTCCGTAATATCCGCAACAGATTACACTGAAGTGATCCCGTCGACCACAGTAATGGTGTACTGAGTGGGATCGACGACGATTCGCTTAAGGGCCCTGACGGACGGTCCGTCGACTGAGCGGGTCGGATAACTTTACAAAAAGGATGAATATTTATGAAGAAAATTTTGATTTCTTGTGCTTTGGGTGCCATGGTGCTTTTCGCCGCCAACGCGAAAGCGGATGTCTCGACGACCGACTATAACGCGGTCAATGGCACGATTTCGGCTGCGGATGAATCGTGGAGCATTACCGGTTTGTTCGGAACCGCCATCGCCAAGGGGCACTATGAGTACGATTACTTGGATGCTGCGCACTGGAGTTTGGTTGGAGTCGATGCTGAAATGAATCTCGAACCGCCGACAAAGTCGTATTTTAGTTGGGATGGATCTCCCGGTCTTTACACCATGACGACAACCTTTCGGATAAGTGATATAGCTGAGGGGTCATTCAATATGTTTTTTTGGAACACGTCCTCTACTGGTGAGATCACGTTCGAGCTCAACGGTCATGAGCTTTATTCCGAATTGACAGGCCCTGATAACGAAGGAATCGTTACATTTGTTTTGGACTACATGGTCGAAGGTGATAACGTCTTGACGTTTTCCGTGGATACTAGTAAGGCCGGCTCCAATAATATCGGCGTTTGCTTCATGGCGGACAGCACTGCCCCCCCGGACACCACGCCGGAACCGGCGACGTTGATCTTGCTCGGTCTCGGCGCTTTGGGTCTTCCGATGGCTCGTCGTTTCCGCAATAAGTAGTTTGAAGCGTTCGTTTCGAATTCTTACGAAATAAAGAGGGTTTCCCTTTCGGTCCAGTCGAAGGGAGACCCTCTTATTTTTTTCACGACTATTCCGGCCTATTTTCGCGTTTTTTTCGGAAAAAATTTCCGACATGTCTTTTTCCTTAATCTTACCGCAAACGGGAGCGAAACCGGGATTTTCAGGAGAACGTTTTTGCCCGTTATTTTAAGTTAATCGATATGATAACGTATCGCTTTCGCACTGAAATTTTCGGCGGTTGACAGCATTGGGGATACCCATAATACTCGGCGATGGATTGGGAAATCGCGGATTTCGACCTTGGAATGGTCCAGCGTTTCGCGAGTCCGGATCGACGAATCTCTCGAGGGCCCTGACGGATGTTCCGTCGGACGAGTGATTCGCCCCATTTTGAATGAAGGATATTTCAATGAAGAAAATTTTAGTTTCTTGCGCCGCGATAACGATGATGCTCCTCGCGGCCAATGCGAAAGCGGACATTCAGGGCAGTGTCGGTTATTATGGCGATTGGAAAATTAGTGGGCTGTACGATACCGCACCGGGAAATGAGCAGTACTGGGCTGTGAAAACGCCACAAGATAGCGGTTATGTCAATGTGGTAAAAGGTGAATTTGAAAATATCGAAATTCCCCAGTTTCCAGGTGCTTACCTTTTTGGAGATGGCAAGACTCATCTGTCCGGTGAATACTCATTACGGACTAAACTGAATTTTGAGCGAGTGTCGGTAAATGACCCGACCACAACTATTGACCTCATCCTCAATGCCGCGTACTCCGCGGACATACTAAAACCAGGCGAGGTCGATATTTTCATCGGTGATGCCGAGGGAAATTCCCTTTTTGGCTCCTCCTATGCCATGCAGGATGGAGAGGGGTATCTTTCGTTTACACTCGGAGAGGAAGATTTACCTGGCGAATACTACCTCTATATGAATCAAGATATCTCGGGTCGTAATCTGGCACAAAGCGGAATTAAGTTTTCCGAGCTTGGAGATCCCCCGGGCACCACTCCGGAACCGGCGACGCTGGCTCTGCTCGGACTGGGCGCATTGGCCCTCCCGGTGGCTCGTCGTTTTCGCAAAAAATAGTTGGTAGCGCCGTTCGAGACCCGTGAAAAATGAGGGTTTCCCGTCGATCGTCATTCGAAAGGAAGCCCTCTTGGTTTGCGCTGATCGATTAGCGAAACAGATCGACGATCTTTTCCAACAGCGTCGGCTTCCTCGGCGGCTGGCCGACGATCACGATTTGCGGCGGCGGAGCCGGGGCGTGATGAGGATCGACGTGAACGACGTGAACCGGCGCGGGTTTCGGCGGATTCACGATCGGCGGACGATGGATCGGAGCCGGAACGACGGCGTGAGGCAGCGGTTCCCGATGTTTTTGCCGGTGATGTTGCGCGATGGGAGCCGCCGGGACGGGGCGGGCGTTCCCGAATTGCTGCGTCGGCTTCGCAATAGGCCGATTCGGTTCCGGCTTTCGTTTCGCGTCGAAACCTTGGGCGTTGGCGGTTGCCGCGAAGCCGACCAGGAGAACGGCAAATGTCGTTCCGATCAGTCCTGTGAGTGTCTTGTTGAATTTCATAATTCACCTCCGTTTGTCAATGGCTTCCTTGGGGGAAATCAGGGTTTGAGTGGTTTCATTTCGGGGCCTCTCGTTTGAGCGTCACCCAATAGGAATATGGTCAACCCATGAGCCGTTGCGACATCATCGAACGAAAATTATCAATAGCTAACCCCGTCGCCTGCGACGGACGGCTCACGGACGAATCGCCTTTCAGCGGTTCGCGGGCGAACCGGCTAACAGGTAGGAAAACCGGATTGAAACTTTGGGATTCTCGAATACAATCTCTTCAAGCGTTTTTCACGACTTTTGTACCGACAATACCCGAATTCGAGGAGAAAAAAATGGCCAGTCTTAAAGGATCCGAAACCGAAAAAAATCTACTTAAAGCGTTTGCCGGAGAATCACAGGCGAGGAATCGCTATACGTATTTCGCATCGCAGGCGAAAAAAGACGGATACGAACACGTCGCAGCCGTTTTCGAGGAAACCGCGCAACAAGAACAAGAACATGCCAAGCGGTTCTTCAAGTTTCTCGAAGGAGGAAACGTCGAGATCGTCGCGGCGTTTCCGGCGGGCCTGATCGGACCGACCGGCGAAAACCTGAAAGCGGCCGCCGCCGGAGAACATGAAGAGTGGGAAATCCTCTATCCCGGTTTCGCTGACATTGCCAAAGCGGAAGGATTCGGCGACGTCGCCGCCGCGTTTCGTGCGATCAGCCTCGCTGAAAAGCAGCATGAAAAGCGATATCTCGGCTTCCTTCAGGCGATCCTCGAAGAAAAAATGTTCAAGCGGGACACCGACGTCATCTGGCGTTGCCGCAACTGCGGATACGTGACCACGCCGGGCAAAAACGCTCCCAACACCTGCCCCGCTTGTCTGCATCCGCAATCGTGGTTCGAGATCCTTGCTGAAAACTGGTAAGAGTGTTAGGGTGAGGGGAAATGAAGCGTCAAACAGATCCACCCCCACACTCTAATAGTGAATCTGGCTTGGTATTGCGTTTATTTGGATAGTGCGCCGTTAGCGGCGGGGCTTACCCCGCGTTTGTTATGTGAAACGTCTTGTCCCACCAAACTCCCTCAAATGGAGCCGTTCGCGTCGCCCAGCCCGGGGCAAGCCCCGGCGCTAACGGAACGGCGCGAATTAACCAAAGACCAAACCAAATTCACCACTAATGGCTAAAGCACTGCATGTTACAGACTATCTCTGGGAGCCGGGCCAACATCCGACGAAGCCGGTTTGTGTTCTCTTCGGGGACGAATCGTACTTGAAACATCTCGCGTTTCGCCATATTCGGGACCAGACGCTCGACCAGGAAGACGCCGAGTTTTCGCTGTCCCGCTTCGACGGTCCGGCAACCGCCTTTTCCGGCGTCCTCGAAGAAGTGTCGACGACCGCGATGTTCGGCGGTGGAAAACGGTTGATCGTCGTCGAAGACGCCGATTCGTTCATCACGAAAAATCGGGACCGGCTCGAGGATTATTGCGAGAAACCGTCCAAGAGCGGCATTTTGCTCCTGATGCCGTCCGGATTTCCGGCGACGACGAAACTGTTCAAAAAAGTCGTCGCTTCCGGCCTGCTGATCGACTGTTCGCCGCTTTCGGAAAGGGAAGTTCCCGGCTGGGCCGTCCGCTGGGGAAAACAGGTTCATAAGAGCACGCTCGAAAAACAAGCGGCCGAGCTGCTCGTCTCCCTGGCCGGAACGGAACTCGGGCTGATCGATCAGGAGCTTGCCAAGTTGGCGCTGATGGTTCCGGAAAAAGGAAAGGTCGACGCCCCACTGGTCGATTCGGTGGTCGGAACCTGGCGAACGCGGACGACGTTTGAGATGCTCGACCTTGCTCTGGAAGGGAAAACCGCGGAAGCGATTCGGCAACTCGACCGGCTGTTTCTTTCCGGCGAAAATCCGGTCGGAATCCTCGCCCAAATCGCGTACACGCTCCGGAAATTGGGGGCCGCGACGCAGTTGATCCTGAGCCGGGAAAAACAGGGTAAAAAGATCGGCGTCGGTCCCGCTTTGGAGCAGGTCGGCGTGAAGGGTTTCTTCCTCGCGAAAACGGAACGGCAGTTGAAGCAACTCGGTCGGCATCGAGGCGCCAAACTCGGCGAGCTTTTGCTCAATGCCGACCGCGACCTGAAAGGCGCCAGCCGTATCGACCCGAAGCTGATCCTGGAAAAACTCCTTTACATTCTCTCGGATCCCCGGCTGAAAAACGGGTAAACGTCCCCGCTCACGCAGCTGGAGCATCGCACGGAAAACTCGTCGCTTATGCTGGCAAAATCTTCGATTCTTGGTAAACTCAAGCGACCGTTTACGCCTTTTGCGTGTACCGAAAGGAGCCAGGGGGCGGCAAATTCCTCTAAAAAACAAACATCATTCCGGGAGAAAACTTTGCGCGAATTGACCCCACGGGAAATCGTTGCCGAATTGGATAAACATATCGTCGGGCAGGATCCGGCCAAGCGGTCCGTCGCCGTCGCGATTCGAAATCGCTGGCGCCGGCAACACGTCGACGATGCGATGAAAAAGGAAATTGCGCCGAAAAATATCATGATGGTCGGTCCGACCGGCGTCGGGAAAACCGAAATCGCCCGACGTTTGGCCGCGCTGACCGGGGCTCCGTTCATCAAGGTCGAAGCGACCAAATACACCGAAGTCGGCTATTACGGTCGCGACGTCGAAAGCATGATCCGTGAACTCGTCGAGAATTCGATCGGGCTCGTTCGCGATCGGGAACGGGAAAAAGTTCAGGAAGAAGCCAAAAAACGGGTCGAAGAACGGTTGATCGACCTTTTGCTCCCCCCCCCGCCGACGATTGCTCCGCAACAGCAAGATGAAACGGAGGAGAGCGATCCCGACGCTCCCCTCGACGTACAGCAACAGGAATCGCCGCAGCAGGTCCGATACCAACGCAACCGGGAAAAAATCCGAGCGATGGTTCGGTCCGGCGAAATGGACAATCGTTCGGTTTCCATCACGTCCGAAACCCGCGTGACCCCCGTGATGATGGGAATGCCCGGTATGGATATGATGGACCTGAATCTCGACGAGATGTTCAGCAAAATTTTGCCGAAAAACCGGACCAAACGGGAGTTGACCGTCAAGGAAGCCCGCACGGTCCTCATGGAGCAGGAATGCGACTCACTGATCAACCGGGACAAAGTTCAGGCGGACGCCGTGGAGCTTGCGGAAAACGTCGGGATCATTTTCATCGACGAAATCGACAAGATCGTCGCGAGTGAAAAGCAGCATGGCGCCGACGTTTCCCGGCAGGGAGTGCAGCGGGACCTGTTGCCGATCGTCGAGGGGACGACGGTACAGACGAAATACGGTTTCGTGAAAACGGACCATATCCTTTTCATTGCGGCCGGGGCGTTTCACCGCTCCAAGCCGAGCGATTTGATGCCGGAATTGCAGGGCCGATTCCCGGTCGTCGTCGAGTTGAGCGATTTGACGAAAGACGACTTCATCCGCATCCTGACCGAGCCGAGCGGATCGCTGACGAAGCAGTACAAAGCGCTCATGGACACGGAAAACGTCGACATGGTTTTCCGGGAAGACGCGATCCACACGCTTGCCGATTTCGCGTTCGAGGCGAACCAGCGTACTCAAAACATCGGTGCGAGACGGCTCTACACGATCATGGAGCGTCTCTTGGAAGAGCTGAGTTTCCAAGCCCCGGACATGAGCGGCCAAACCATGACGATCGACGCCGCTTACGTCAAGCAGCAGCTCCAAAAAATCACACCGGACGAGGATTTGAAGAAGTTCATCCTCTAAGCGTAATCATCTGGGCGGGATTTTGGTGGAATAGTGAAAAGTTCGCCTTGCACTTTTCCAAGAGACCGTCATGACATGACAGGCAACCAATGCCGATAAGTGATTTTTCCCTTGGAGTGCGGGCGCCTCGCCCGCCAGTGGGAAGTCGGGGACCGTTTGCCGTGCTTCCTTCCGCTTCGCGATGATGGCGAAAGACCGGGATATTC
>JAVBTU010000192.1:0-6004 GCA_031556015.1 Thermoguttaceae bacterium | reverse complement strand
AAAAGGGAGAAAAGGGGTCGGGAGTAAATAATGCCGCGAGATAGGGGAGAAAAGGGGTCGGGAGTAAATAATGCCGCGAGATAGGCAGAATTTAACGACAGTGACAACGTGGATCAAGGCTTTCGCCAGAGGGGAGAAAAGGGGTCGGGAGTAAATAATGCCGCGAGGGGAGAAAAGGGGTCGGGAGTAAATAATGCCGCGAGATAGGCAGAATTTAACGACAGTGACAACGTGGATCAAGGCTTTCGCCAGAAAGTTTTATGCCGGTTTTGTCATCCTGAGGTACTCCGAAGGATCTGGTTTCAAGCAGTGTTCGCATAACAAAGCGTGTTGGCCGGATATACCAGATTTCCTTCGAGTACTCAGGACAGGCTTTCGCTTCGTGAGCACACTGCGCTCAGAATGACATCATTTCTCACTCGAATATTTTCGGCATTTTACATTCTGGCGAAAGCCCAACACAAGTTGATTTTATGCAACGAGGAGAACGACACGAATATCGTGGGCACTTATTCCGGTTCGCTGAGCAGTCGTAGTATCATATGCAATTACTACATGATTCCCGTCTCGACGTATTTGGGCGGCGCCGCGATTACGTTCGGGCCCGGCAGCCTGATTTGTGTGTTGTCCCGCTGTCGACTCGTATTCAAGAAAGTGAAACCATTATTCATTTTTCCGCGCCGAGCAAATGCAGTAATTGCGCACTGGCCAACATGCCGCGTTGGAAATTCAGGAGCGAAAACTTTTCGTTTGGGGCGTGCAAATTGTCGTCGTCCTGGCCCCAGCCGAGCAGCAGCACTTCGGCGCCGAGCTTGTCCCGCAGTTCCGCGACGATCGGGATCGAGCCGCCCTGCCGTGCGAAGACCGGCGGCGTACCGAACACGTTTTCCAGGGCCGTCGCCGCTTTTTGAATGTACGGACTGTCCAGCGGCGAACGCATGCCCGGCGCACCATGTTCGTATTTCAACCGCATCTGAACGCCCGGCGGCAAAAGTTCGAGGAGCCGCTTTCGGATGTTTTCGATGACTTTTTCCGTCCGCTGGTTCGGAACGAGCCGGAACGAAAACTTCGCCGACGCCGTGTTCGGAATGACCGTTTTCGAACCTTCCCCCTGGTAGCCGCAAGTGATGCCGTTGATGTCGAACGTCGGGCGGCACCACCTTCGCTGGAGCGTCGTGAATCCCTTTTCGCCGAACCCTTCGTCCAGGCCGATCTTTCGGAAGAACTCGCGTTCGTTAAACGGCAGTTTTTGCAGTTCCGTCTTTTCCTGATCCGTGATCTCACACACATCGTCATAGATATGCGGAACCAAAATCGTTCCGTTTTCGTCGATCAGTCCGGAGAGCATTTTCATCAGCGCGATTCCCGGATTGAAAACCGTTCCGCCGAAATCACCGCTGTGCAAATCGCGGTTCGGGCCCGTGATGAACAGCTCGAACGCGAGAATGCCTCGCAGTCCGTACGTAATCGCCGGCTGGTTTTCGCCGAACATGCTGCTGTCGCTCACGACGACGCAGTCGCATGCCAACTTCTTTCGGTTTTCTTCGCTTTCGAGATACTCGGTCAAGCTGACACTACCGATCGATTCTTCTTCCCCCTCGAAGAGAAACTTGATCTGCACTTTCGGCGGATTCGCGTGTTTCATGTACGCTTCCACGGCGAACACGTGGGTCAAAAACTGCCCTTTATCGTCCGTCGCACCCCGGGCGTACACGTTTCCGTCGCGGATCGTCGGCTCGAACGGCGGCGTTTTCCAAAGATTCAGCGGATCCGGCGGCTGCACGTCGTAATGTCCGTACACGAGGATCGTCTTTCCGCCTGGTACCACAGGGGTTTGCGCGTACACGAGCGGGTTGCCTTTCGTCGCGATCGTTTCGGCTTGAAATCCCAGGTCGGAAAGGTGCTTCTCCAACCATGACGCCGCGTCGGCGAGGTCCTGTTTGTACTTCGGATCGGCGCTGACGCTCGGGATTCGCAAAAATTCGAAAAACGTTTCCAAATAACGTTCCTGTTGCGATAAAATATATTTCTCGGTGTTCTGCATGATGATTGTAAAAACAATTTTAAGCCGGTACGCCGCGCATTACGATTTCGGCGGGACGATTCCGAAGTCCTTGATCGTCAACAACGAACGGAACGTGTATCCTTTTTCAGCGAACGCTTCGGCGCCCCCTTCCATGCGGTCGATGATCGCGACGACGCCGACGACTTTCAGCCCGGCGTCTTCGACCCGTTGGATCGCCTCAAGCGACGACCCGCCGGTCGTGACGACGTCCTCGACGATCACCACGCGGTCGCCGGCATGGACCGGGCCTTCGAGGTATTGATTGGTGCCATGTCCTTTGCTTTGCTTGCGAACCATGAAGCCTCGCATCGGAATACCGTTGATCGCGGCCATGATAATCGTCGCGGCGGTGATCGGGTCGGCGCCGATCGACATACCGCCGACCGCGTCCGGAAGTTGCCCCTCTTCGGTCAGAAACGCTTTTTCGTTACGAATCACGTCCAGGATCCCCTGTCCGATCAGTTTCGCGCCGAGGCTGTCGAGCGTGACCTGTTTGCCGTCGAGATAATACGTCGCTTTTTTCCCGGACGCGAGCGTGAAATCGCCGAACTTCAGCGACTTCTCCCGGATCAATTCCATGAGCTGTTCGTGCATGATGATGGTAAGTTTTGGTTTATCTTTTCGCGTTGCTGCGATTGACCGCGGCGAGGATCGCTTGGACGGTCGCTTCGATCGTGTCGGTGGAAACGCCGTGTCCGCGGAAGACGTTTTCGTCGCCTGGGCCGGTTTGAATCAAAACGGAAACTTCTCCCTGCGCATCCTCGCCGACAGAGACGCTTTGAACGTGGTATTCCTTGAGCGTCGCTTTCACGCCGACGGTTTGAAGCACGGCGTGAAAGAGCGCGTCGACCGGGCCGTCCCCTTCGCCGACGTTTTGCGTGTACTCGGCGTCGCCGCAATGGAGCGTGATCGCGACGTCCGGGTTTTTGCCGGTCCGACTGCGTAATTCGTAGGAACCGAGCGTCCATTCCGGTTTTTCCGGCTTTTCCGAACCCTTGACCGTAAAAATTCCCGACGCGCCTTGCTCACGGATATTTTGTTCGATCAATGCCCGCAAATCGGCGTCGAACACCTGTTTTTTGCGGTCGGCGAGTTTTTTGAATTCCTCGAACACGGCGTCGAGTTGTTCGGCGGCAAGCGTAAAACCGAGGTGTTTGGCCCGATCGACCAACGCGGCCCGACCGCTGTGTTTACCGAGGACGATGTCGCTTTTTTGAAATCCGACGTCTTCCGGCTTCATGATTTCGTACGTCGTCGGATTTTTCAAGACGCCGTCCTGATGGATGCCGGACTCGTGAGCGAACGTGTTCTGCCCGACGATCGCCTTGTTGCGTGGGACTCGCAAACCGGTTACGGTTGACACCAGGCGGCTCGTCGCGACCAGCCGGGGCGTGTTGATCCGGGTTTTGGCGTGATAAAAATCTTCCCGGGTTTTCAGGGCCATGACGACTTCCTCCAGCGCACAGGTCCCCGCCCGGTCGCCGAGTCCGTTGATACAGCATTCGACCTGCCCCGCACCGGCGTGGACGGCGGCGAGACTGTTCGCAACGGCCATTCCGAGGTCGTTATGACAGTGAACGCTGATCACGGCTTTGTCGATATTCGGAACGCGGTTACGCAGCTCTTCGATTCGAGCGTACATTTCGATCGGTGTCGTATAACCGACGGTGTCCGGAATGTTTACGGTCGTCGCTCCGACGGCGATCACCGCTTCAACGACGCGGCAGAGGTATTCGATGTCGGTCCGCGCGGCGTCTTCGGCGGAGAATTCGACGTTGCCGCAGTGTTTTCGAGCCCGTTTGACTCCGGCGACGGCCATTTCGATGATTTCGTCTTCCGATTTGCGCAACTTGTGTTCCCGGTGAATGGAGCTTGTCGCAAGAACGACGTGAATTCGCGGGTTTTCGGCGTGCTGAAGAGCGTCCCAGGCGCAATCGATGTCGGCGTCACGGCAGCGGGAAAGCGAGCAAACGGAGACGTTTTTGACAAGCTTGGAGATTTCCCGAACCGATTCGAAGTCGCCCGGGGAAGAGATCGCGAACCCCGCCTCGATCACATCGACGCCGAGTTCGGCGAGCGCGGTCGCGACTTCCAGCTTTTCGCTCAAATTCATGCTTGCCCCCGGCGATTGCTCACCGTCTCGGAGCGTCGTATCGAAGATCGTGATAGAACGGGACATACTATTTTAATTACTTATTACGAATTACGAATTACTAATGATTTTCCACGTTTCGTATAAGCAGGATTCTAGGGGAAATCGTCGTGAGGGCAACCAACCCCGAGGAAATCGTTGATAGCCTGTAGCCCGTCCTAAAAAAGATTTTTATTCGTCCCCGGAATGAACGGAAAAAAGAAATTCAACTCGAGTACGTTCGGTCATTTTTTGCTTCACAATCGATTATCCATTTCAAAAATTGATTCCCGATCTCGTTTTGCTATAATTAGGGAAAGGCGTGTACTGGATGCGTTGCCCTTTTTCCCGTTCAAGCACTACGATGTTTCGCCCGGTTTTACCGTTTCTCTTTCTGTTGCCGCTGTTTTTCGGCTGTCATGCGCGCGCAACGCTCCCGCCCCAACCGGCGCCGCAGGTCGACGTCGACGAAGTCCAACCCCGGGACGTGCCGGTTTATCTCAATACGACCGGACACGCCGAAGCGTATGAATTCGTCAATATTCCGGCCCGGGTCTCCGGTTTTCTCCGGGAAATACGCTATACGCCGGGGGACACTTTGCCTGCCGGATCGCCTCTTTTCCTGATCGAACCGGATCAATATAAAATTGCCGTTCAAGCGGCCGAAGCATCCCTCGCGTCCGCCAAAGCCCAGCTCCATTTGACGGAGGCGAATCTCGCGCGAACTAAAATTCTCGTCGCCGAACAAACTTTGCCGCAGGAAAATCTCGACGCCGATCAGGCGAAACGGGACGAAGCCGCCGCCGAAATCCTCAAAGCGCAAGCCGATCTCGCTCAAGCGAAGTTAAATCTCAGCTATACCGACGTTCGCAGTCCGATCGACGGGAAAGTCGATCGCAATTTGGTCGACATCGGCAATCTGGTCGGACCGAGCAGTCTTAACACGTCCAACGGCATCAGCAGCACGAGCGGCTCGAATCTCACGCTGACCAGCGTTGCCGGGATGAGTCCGATTTACATTTATTTCGACATCAGCGACGCGCAGTTCGATAAAATAAGGGACATGGCTCCGGCAAAACTTTCGCCGGAAACGGAAACCCTGCGAAAACGGCTTACCGAAATCAAAACGGCTCGAAAGCAGTCGGAGCTCAAAGCGAATCCGCAACCTCCTGGCTCAGAACCCGCCCAGCCGGTTGCCGCGACGAGCGATGCGGAGGCGCTGAGAATTCCGTTTCAGGTCGGAATGATCAAAGGGGCTCAGCCGAACAAAACGCAGTATCCGTTTACCGGCCTGATCGACATGACGAGCAACACGATCGACCGTTCGACCGGAACGATTCAGGTGCGCGGCGAAATTCCGAACGATCGCAGCGAGATTTACCCCGGCCAGATTTGCCGCGTCCGGATTCCACTGACGACCAATCCCGGTACTCTGGTGATCCAATCGACCGCGATCATGACGGACATGAACCGTTCGTACGTGTTCGTCGTCGACGATAAAAACGTCGTCCACCGCCGCGACGTGGTGCTGGGCGATTTGCAGGCGGACAACACGCAGGTCGTCCTCGAAGGACTCAAAGCCGGCGAAAAATACGTCTCCCTCGGCACTCTCAAAGCCAGGAACGGCAAACCGATTACGCCGTCGAAAAAAACAACACAATAATAACGGCCCCAAGTTAGCCCCGTCGCCTGCGGCGGGCTGCACCGCGGACGAATAACCTCACAACGGTTCGCAGGCGAACCGGCTAACAATCATTCTCCAGTTATCTACCCGCCTCGAACAAATCCCGAAACAGTAAAAATGCGGT
>JAVBTU010000461.1:0-7359 GCA_031556015.1 Thermoguttaceae bacterium | reverse complement strand
CGTTGTCCATGTCGTTGTCCGGGAAGTCGGTCGACGCTTCGTTGAAGAACGGGTTCGAGCCCTGTTGCGTGTAGATCGACGGCGCCGGGGCCGAATCGGGAATGCTGTCCAAAAGCGTGAAACTTCGATGGAGACTCGGCGTTTCCTGTTTCGATTGCGCGATCATGGCGTCAAGGTGGTCTCGCCACTGCGCCAACTGGTAGGTCCGAAAACCGGTGCCCGCCGGGATCAAGTGGCCGAGGATCACGTTTTCTTTCAAGCCGATCAAGTGGTCCGTTTTGCTTGCCAAGGCGGCTTCGGTCAATACCTTCGTCGTTTCCTGGAAGCTTGCCGCGGAAATGAAGCTGGAACTTTGGACCGCCGCTTTCGTGATGCCGAGCAACTGCGTCGTCGCCTGGGCCAAGCCCGGCTTTTGAACCGTCGCTCCCTTGCCGCCACGTGCTTCGAATTCGGCACAGGTCGTTTCATACAGATCGCGCGGAATGATTTCGCCCGGCTGGAAATTCGTATCGCCCGATTCGACGACTTTGACGCACTTGGTCAATTCCCGATTCTTTTTTCGGAAATAGAACTTGTCGACCTGCGTTCCTTCAAGCAGGGAGGTGTCGCCGCCGCTTTCGATCCGGACTTTCCGTAACATCTGAGAAACGATGATCTCGATGTGTTTGTCGTTGATCTTCACCCGTTGACTGCGGTACACGTTTTGAATTTCGCGAACGAGATATTCCTGGACCGCCTCTTCGCCGGAAATGCGGAGAATATCGTGCGGCACCAACGGTCCGTCGGTCAACGCCTGCCCGGCCCGAATATAGTCGCCGGCGTGAACCCGGAGGTGCTTGCCGTGCGATATTTCGTGAATCCGCTCCAAACCCGGTTCGTCGCCGCGAACAACGATGGTTCGTTTTCCGTGCCGTTTGTCGCCCAACTCGACGGTTCCGTCGATTTCCGCGATCACGGACGGGTCTGTCGGTTTGCGGGCTTCGAAGAGTTCGGTCACCCGCGGCAGACCGCCGGTGATGTCCGGGGTACCGCTGACGTCGCGCGCGGTTTTGGCCAGGAGCGTCCCGCGTTCGACTTTGGCACCATCTTCCACTTCCAGCAGCGCTTTTCCGGGGAGATAGTAGAAGTCGAGCGTTTCGTTTCCTTTCTCGTTTTTCAGGTCGATTTGCGGATGACGGTCCCCCTTCAAATCGGTCACGGTCCGCCGGGTCTTGCCGGTCGTCGGGTCCTTTTCGATTCGAACGGTATCACCATCGACGATGTCGACGTAATGGACCACCCCCGCGACCTTGGCGAGGATCGGGATGCTGTGCGGGTCCCACTGGCAGACGGTATCACCGACTTTGATTTCGGAGTTGTCGGCGACCATGAGCTGGGCTCCGACGGGAATATTGTACTTTTCCCGCTCCCGACCGCGGGCGTCGAGGATCGCAACTCCGCCGTTACGGGACAGGGAGATGCGTTGCCCATTCGACTCGATCACTTCGAGCTGGACGTACTTCGCGGTTCCGGCGAACTTCGTGCGTATTTCGCTTTCTTCGACGTCGCGAGCCGCGACACCACCGATGTGAAACGTCCGCATCGTCAACTGCGTTCCCGGTTCGCCGATGCTCTGGGCGGCGATCGTCCCGACGGCCAACCCCTCGTCGACGAGGCGGCTGGTCGACAAGTCCATTCCGTAGCACAGCGCGCACACGCCGAGTTCCGCTTCGCATGTCATGGGAGAGCGGATCTGAATTTTCTCCAATCCGAGTTCCTCGATTTTCCGGGCGATGTCCGCCGTGATCAATTCGCCGTCCTTGACGATTCCCTCGTCGCTGATCGGGTTGACGATGTTCGCGCGGGAAACACGGCCCCGGATCGATTCGGCCAGCGACACCTCGACTTTTTCGCCGCGATAAATGACCCCCTTGGTGATCCCTTGCGTCGTTCCGCAATCGTGTTGCGTCACGACGACGTTTTGCGCCACGTCGGCGAGTTTTCGAGTCAGGTATCCCGAGTCCGCCGTCTTCAGCGCCGTATCCGCCAAGCCTTTACGGGCACCGTGGGTCGAACTGAAATATTCGAGTACGGTCAACCCTTCGCGGAAGTTCGCCTTGATCGGAGTTTCGATAATCTTTCCGGACGGCTTGGCCATGAGTCCCCGCATTCCCGCGAGCTGTCGAATCTGTTCGACGCCGCCACGGGCACCGGAATTCGCCATAAGAAAGATCGGATTGACGTACCCGATCTTGCGGGTGTCGTTTTCCAACTCCACCATCATCTGCTTCGTGATTTCTTCGCGGGCGTGAGTCCACGCGTCGAGGACCTGGTTGTACCGTTCGTCGCCGGTAATGACGCCGTCCATGTAAAGCCGCTGGACTCGGGCGACTTTCTTTTCCGCCGCTTCGATGACTTTCAACTTCGTTTGCGGCGTGATCAAGTCGTCGGTCGCGAACGACAGACCGCTTTTCGTGCTTTCCTCGAATCCGAGTCGCATCAGGTTGTCGAGCAAGTCGATCGTCGCACGGCGGCCGACGTATTCGTGACAGTCGCTGATCACCGTTGCCAAACCGCCGGATTTGAGCGGTTCATTGTAGTACGGCATTCCGTCGGGAAGGATGTCGTTGAACATCACACGGCCCGGCGTCGTTTCGAAAAGCACGCCTTCTTTGACGCTCGGATCGTGTTTGAGCCAACGCGACTTGGCCATGCGCATTTTCACCTTCGCGTGAATGTCGACTTTCTTCGACTGAAACGCGAGCATGAGTTCTTCCCGGGACGCGAAGACCATTCCTTCGCCCGGCATGTGCGGTAGTGTCATGGTGCTGAAATAGCACCCCATGACGACGTCCTGTGACGGTGAAATGATCGGCGAACCGTTGGCGGGCGAGAAAATGTTGTTCGTTGAAAGCATCAAGGTATGCGATTCGACCTGAGCTTCGAGCGACAGCGGGAGGTGGACCGCCATCTGGTCGCCGTCGAAGTCGGCGTTGAATCCACGGCAGACGAGCGGGTGCAATCGAATTGCGTTTCCTTCGACAAGCACCGGTTCGAACGCCTGGATGCCCATGCGGTGAAGCGTCGGGGCACGGTTCAGGAGTACCGGGTGGTTCTGAATCACTTCTTCGAGAATATCCCAAACTTCCTCGTCTTTGCGCTCGAGCATCTTCTTGGCCGACTTGATGGTGTCAGCGTGCTGAAGCTCCTTGAGGCGTCGAATAATGAACGGTTGGTACAACTCCAGCGCGATCTTTTTCGGCAGACCGCACTGATGAAGCCGCAACGTCGGACCGACGACGATCACGCTTCGAGCGGAGTAGTCGACGCGTTTTCCGAGCAGGTTTTCACGGAACCGACCTTGCTTACCCTTGATCATGTCGGTCAGCGATTTCAACGGTCGGTTGCTGGAACCGAGGACCGGGCGTTTGCAGCGACCGTTGTCGAACAGGGCGTCGACGGACTGTTGGAGCATTCGTTTTTCGTTCCGAATAATCACTTCCGGCGCGTTCAGGTCGACGAGCTTCTTGAGCCGGTTGTTTCGGTTGATGATCCGGCGGTACAGGTCGTTCAGGTCGCTGGTCGCGAACGTCCCTGATTCGAGCAGCACGAGCGGCCGCAGGTCCGGCGGTATCACGGGGATCGCGTCGAGCACCATCCACTCGGGCCGGTTGTCGCTGTCCCGGAGCGACTCGACGAGCTTGAGACGATTGATCAGATCCTTTTTTTTCTGCTTCGATTTCGTTTCGGCGAGATCCTGCCGGAGCGATTCGGAAAGCGCAACAAGATCCAGTCGGGCCAGGAGCTTGCGAATCGCTTCGGCTCCCATTTCCGCCTGGAACGTACTGCCGGGATACTCTTCCTTGGCGTTACGGAATTCCTCTTCGGACAGGAGCTGCGTCTGTTTCAGCGGGGTGTCGCCCGGGTCGATCACGACGTAATCCTGGAAATAGATCACCTTTTCGAGCGAGCTGGCTTTCATCGCCAACAGCGTCGCCAGACGGCTTGACGCCGCTTTGAAGAACCAGATATGGACGACCGGCGCGGCCAGGTCGATGTGCCCCATCCGTTTGCGGCGAACGCGGGAATGCGTGAGTTTGACGCCGCAACGGTCGCAGGTCATGCCCTTGTATTTCATGCCGCGATATTTGCCGCAAGCGCATTCCCAGTCTTTTTCCGGACCGAAAATCTTTTCGCAAAACAGTCCGTCACGTTCCGGGCGGTAGGTCCGGTAGTTGATCGTTTCCGGTTTCTTGACTTCGCCGTAGGACCAGGATCGAATATCGTTCGGCTTGGCGAGCGAAATTTTGATGGCGGCGTAATCGTTAATGCGGTCGTAAGTGAAATCGTTCGGTTGGCTCATGGGATAGGTAAGTAGTCAGTAGTCGGTAGCCAGAGGAGAAAAACTCTATTTCGATTAACGTATTATTTTTTTCGCCATAGCAAATCATCAACAAGTCCTAAAATCATCAAAAAAATCCCCAACGCAACTCCGCAAGCTGCAAGATTATCGTCTCTGCAAAGAGCGGCGGCGACAAAACAAATGGAACCGGCGATGTATTTCATGGTCGCTTGTCGGGACCGCAGGTCCCGGCTCGTGGAGCGTTATAGTCTTCCTTTTTCGAGCTGCATGTTCAGGGCGAGGCCGCGGATTTCGTTCGTTAATACGTCGAAGCTCGCGGGAGTGCCGGCTTCGAGGGTGTTTTCGCCCTTGACCATCGATTCGTAAATTTTCGTGCGTCCTTCGACGTCGTCGCTTTTGACCGTGAGGAGCTCCTGCAACGTGTACGCGGCACCATACGCTTCGAGCGCCCAAACTTCCATTTCGCCGAACCGCTGTCCGCCGAATCGGGCTTTTCCGCCGAGCGGCTGCTGCGTGATGAGCGAGTAAGGACCGGTGCTCCGCGCGTGGACCTTGTCGTCGACCAGGTGGTGCAACTTGAGCATATAAATGTACCCGACGGTCGTTTCCTGGTCGAACGGTTCGCCGGTGCGGCCGTCGTACAGTTTTACTTTACCGTGCTTGGGCAATCCGGCTTCGGCGAGACACTCGTTGATCTGCTCTTCCGAAGCTCCGTCGAACACCGGCGTCACCGCTTGGTATCCGAGTTTCGCGGCGGCCCAGCCGAGGTGCGTTTCCAAAATCTGGCCGACGTTCATACGTGACGGAACGCCGAGCGGATTGAGCATGATTTCGACCGGGGTTCCGTCTTCGAGGAACGGCATGTCTTCCCGCGGCAGAATCTTCGCGATGACGCCCTTGTTTCCGTGACGCCCCGCCATCTTGTCACCGACGGAAACGACCCGCTTCGCGGCGATGTAAACCTTGACCATCTGCAAGACGCCGCGGCGCAGCTCGTCGCCGCGCTTCATCGAGTTGAGCCGTCGGTCCCGGGCGTCGATCGCCGATTCGACGTAGTGCCATTTCTTATGGTAAATCGATTCCAGTTCCGTCGCGACCTTTTTCGAAAATTCGCCGTTTTGCAAGAACATGTCCAAGCGAAACAGGCACGCCTGCTCGGCGATGAACTTGTATTTCTGGTCGTGAACCAGGGCGTTGCCGTCTTCGTCGGTCATCTGGGCGCCGATCGCGCGTTCCATTTCCTCGACCATGACGCCGAACGTTTCGGAAATTTTTCTGTTTCCCTCTTCTTCGGCTTTGGCCAGGTCGGCGTCGAACTGCTTGCGTTCCTCTTCCGTCAAGCTCATGCGGCAGGAGAACTTTTGGGCGCCGATCACGATCCCTTCGACGCCGGAAGGAACTTCGAGCGATTCGTTTTTCACGTCCTCGCCGGCGCGGCCGAAAATCGCGTGGAGCAGTTTTTCTTCCGGTGTGAGTTCCGTTTTCGATTTCGGCGTCACTTTCCCGACGAGAATGTCGCCGGGGCGGACGTAGGTTCCGACGCGGACGATTCCGGCTTCATCGAGATTTCGCAGGGCGCGTTCCCCGACGTTCGGGATGTCCCGGGTGAACTCCTCGCGTCCGAGTTTCGTGTCGCGGATTTCAACGTCGAACTCTTCGATGTGAATCGACGTGTATGTATCCTTCTTGACCAGGTCTTCGCTGATGATGATCGCGTCCTCGAAGTTGAAACCGTCCCAGGCCATAAAGGCGACCAAAACGTTGCGTCCGAGGCACAGTTCGCCGTTTTTCATACTTGCGCCGTCGGCGAGGATGTGTCCGGCGGTCACTTTATCGCCGACGCGTACGACCGGAACCTGATTCTGGCAGGTCCGCTCGTTGAGTCCGACGAATTTGCGGAGATCGTAAATATCGTCGTCGTCCTTTCCGACGGTGATGATAATTCTCTGGGCATCGCAATAGGTCACCTTTCCGGCCCGACGGGCGTGGACGAGAAGCGACGAGTTGTACGCGGCTTGCTTTTCCAGTCCCGTCGCGACCAAAGCCGGTTCGGAAATCAAGAGCGGAACCGCCTGCCGCTGCATGTTGGAACCCATGAGGGCGCGGTTGGCGTCGTCGTGTTCCAGAAACGGAATCAAACCGGCGGAAACGCCGATCATTTGGCTCGGAGAGACGTCGACGGCTTCGACCTGGTCGAGCGTGACCGGATCGTAATCGCCGCGAAATCGGACGATCACCTGGTTCGTGATCGCATCGGGAACGATTTTTCCGCCTTTGACGGCAACGTCGGCGGGCGCGACTTTGATGTCGTGTTCCTCGTCCGCCCGCAACCATTTGATTTCGTCGGTCATTTTGCCGTTCTTCACGAGTCGATACGGCGAAACGAGGAATCCGAATTCGTCGACGCCTGCGTAAATCGAGAGCGAGGAAATCAAACCGATGTTGGTTCCTTCCGGCGTCTCGATCGGACAGATACGACCATAGTGGGACGAGTGAACGTCGCGGACGTCGAAACCGGCGCGTTTTCGATTCAAACCGCCCGGGCCCAACGCGGACAAACGCCGCTCATGCGTGAGCATGGAAAGCGGGTTCGTTTGGTCGACGACCTGCGAAAGCTCGCCGCGACCGAAGAAATACTCGATCGCCGCGGAGATGCTCTTTTGATTGATCACCTGCCGCGGAGTAATTTCGTCGCGCAGACTCATTCGTTCCTGAACAGTCCGGCGAAGTTTCAGAAAACCCTTGCGGATTTCTTCACTGGCAAGTTCGTCGATCGTACGCAGACGTCGGTTTCCCAAGTGGTCGATGTCGTCGATTTCCGCTTCCCGGTCGCCGTTCCAAAGTCGATTCAAGTAAATGACCGCCTGAACGATGTCTTCGGGGCGGAGCGTCATTTCTTCGAGCGGAATATTCAAGCCGAGTTTCCGGTTGATCCGAAACCGCCCGACGCGACCGAGTCGATACCGATTCGTGTCGTAAAATTTATCGCGGAACAGTTCGCGTGCCTTTTCGATTTG
>JAVBTU010000140.1:0-3017 GCA_031556015.1 Thermoguttaceae bacterium | reverse complement strand
AAAAAATGCAAAAATAATTACAAAAGTTTTTCGATCATAATAAAATCGTTTTTGTTCGGTCTTTTTTCGGCGTGAAAGCGATTTCTGCTCATTCCGTTGAAATCGTTCACGGAAGGAAATCTTGGGAGGACGATCCTGATTTGATGTTTTTTTACGATTCACGGTGTTTGTTGGTAGTACGATTGATTATAAATCGCATAACAAAGCAGTCCACGCAAACTCCCCGGCGTTTCGATGACTGCAGAGGGCTCCCCCCCGGCTTCCGGGTTCCCCTTGTCGCCGCACCGCTTCGCTTGTGTTGCGTTGTTTTTTCAAGGTCGTGGAAAGGGGCGACCGACCGCCGTTCGGCCTTGTACGCGAAACGTAGGCGAACTTTTCCCAAACTTCAATCGCCAACTCAAGCGATCAAAACCCGAGCCCGGTTTCAATGGCAATCGGAATCGTGATCGGATTCATTTTTTCAAAGGATTCGACCTGGATCGTGATCGAATCCAATTCCGGTTTGAGGTGGTAGTTGTACTCGTATCTTGCTTCTTCTCCGCCCCAAAAGTTGGCCGTTCCCGCATCTCGGAATTCGATTCACCTGTTTATTCTTTTCACTCTTTTACGGGTGGATCAACTGGTTTGCGCTGAAGGAGCCGCTGACGAGATTTCCCGAAGCCCAATTGAGCGTTTTGTTCATCTACGTTTTCTTTTTCTTCTTCTCCGTCGCCGGTTTCGTGGGATATGCGGCGCTATTTGAAAAAGAAATCAATAAAAAGTGGGGACTGGAGAAAAAAACGAAATAGTTTTGTCACCTTTGACTCGTTAGCAACATTATTCAGAGAGGATATTGTTCTTTCCCCCATTGAGCCGAGTATAATTAAGACTCGCTTTTGGTTTCCTATCTCCATTTTACTATTTTCGATCATGAAAATCATCGCCCTAGCACGCTTTATCGCAACCGTTGTTTTTGCCATTTCGGCTTTCATTCTCTCGAGCAACGTTTCGTCGGCCCAACAATTCAAGGATCAATGGAAGCAGATGCGTCAATCCGACGTGATGCGACAGCTTCAAAAAAACACGGTCAAACAAGTGACTCGCTCCATGTGGAACGGCAAAGGAACGAACCTCGTTGCGCAGGGGTTCGCGTTCAATCCCGAAATGCGGGAAGCATTCGGCATTACCGAAGAGCAAGGCAAAAAACTGGGGATGGAAGCCCTTGCATCTTCGCGATGATCCAGCCGATCCCTTGGGCAATCGACTGTTCAGCGCTTTTCCACGCGGAAACGACGGTGTCCGTGAAGCCGATCCAGAGCGTTTGCATCGTGTAGACCGATTCCGTCCAGAATTCCTGTACGCCGAACCACGCTTTCGTGAGAAGCTCGCTGATCTTGAAAACACAGGTCGCCCACGTCAGTTGCACCGTTTCGACGAGCCAGTACCATGTTTTGAGGAGCGATGTCGCGCCTTGCACCCAAATCAATTTGATGGTCGCCCAAATGACACCGATGGCCGCTTCGATATCTCCGCGACTCAGTGCGGCAACGATGGCACCATAGACTTCGACCGCGAACGAGCAGAGTTCGCCGAACCGTTCCTTGACCCAATCGATGGCCGTACCGATGTTGTCGAAAACGGTATAAAAGAAGTTGCCGAAACCGGTGACGATTTCGGCGAGCGTATTGAATACGGAGGTAAAAAGACCGACCATGCCGTTCCAAGCGGCAGCGAACGCCGAACGAATGCCTTCCACGGCGGAACCGACCGCTCCAGCGACAATCGAACCGACGCGTTTCGCCATGTTCCAAACCGCACCGGTAACGGTAGCGAAACAATCGACGAACGCGAGAAGAACATGACCGCCCAGCGCGATGACACCGTCCATGATCCACGTCAGGCAGTTTGAGACAACCTGAAACGCTTGGGTGAAAACCGCACCGATGGCACTACCGAGCGTACCGAGATTCGAGACGAGCAGATAAACTGCTCCGGCGGCAAGAGCAACCGCATCCCACTGGAGCGTCACGGCGCGACTGTTGACGAGGGTCGTTTTGAGATTCGTTGGTGCTGATATCATGATTTACCCGGAAAAGGTTGTTTTCGTGGGGGCGGCCAGATTGGTCGAGTAAAAAATCGCCGGTCCTGTGGAATCACAGCCGACCAGCACGGTTCGCGTGGCATCGGTTTTCGACTGCACAATGTCGGTGAACCAGTATGACGTCGTCAGAGAAACGCTCTTTTTGACCGGCGACTCGACGTTGAGCGGCACGCTTTCGAGCGTATAGCCGTTGGAACAGCGATGTGTCAGGATGACGAGCGTACCGTCGGTAAGAAGCCGGGCGACGCGCGGGATGCTGAAAAAACTGTTCAAACTGTCCAGCGGCGAAGTTGCAATCGTCGAAGTCGCGAAGAACCCTTCCTGACGCCCTCGACGGCTGATCATGACGCCGGAATTGACCGCGAGGACCGAGCCCGAACCGGAAAAGCAATTGGGCGGCATCTCGACGAAATTCGTCGTTCGCAGGTTTACGCCGGTCCAGCTTACGCCGACCGGTGTTTCCGTCCACTCGTAAAACGGCGTCATCGCGACGGAATAGCCCGGCTGAACCACGTCGAAGAATTGATCGAACAGAATTCCGACGGTTTCCAGCGAAAGCGAGGTGCTGTCGACATACTGTTTTGTCGCCGCCTGGAGCGGCTGTTGCGGATCGCGTGGGAGTTCAAGATCGCTCCCGGCAAGTAGTGGCATTTCAGGTCATCCTTTCGAGTTTGGGGTTTTGAAAGACTTGCTTGAATTCATCTCGCATGATTTCGACGTTCTCGTCGGTAATGAGGAGTCCGGACGAACGTTTTTCTTCGTTCGTGAGCGTCGGATTGAAATCCTGCGGACGGAGCGGACGCCGTTTGGAGTCCTTGTGGCAGTTCGCAATGAGCGCCATGAGCGATGCCGCCACATTCCAATCATGCCGCTGACGCCCTTCGCTCATCCAGAACAGTTGCCGGACCGTCAGCGGAAGCGGATTGATCGGGATGCT
>JAVBTU010000326.1:0-7098 GCA_031556015.1 Thermoguttaceae bacterium | reverse complement strand
GTACAAGATAACGTCGGTCAAACGGTTGAGGATACGCTTGAACGTATCTTCGTTGAGTTGTTCATAAACCGCTGACGGAGCGAGGTGCTCCCGGAGAATGATCTTGGCGAACGAAACGGCGTAGGGATTTCCGTAAATCATATCGATCATCCGTCCGAAAAAAGCGCGTAGCTCGTTTTTGGCGGCTTCCGCATCGGTCAACGGCGTGTCCGATTGAAATTGAAACTGTCGGACCTGATTGGCTACGCGATGGATCACTTCCGCGTATAGGTTTTCTTTGGTCTTAAAGTGGTAGGTGATCGCCGACGAATTGACCCCCGCTTCTTTCGCAATTCCCCGAATGGAAGCCAATTCCAACGGGTAATCGGCAAAAACCTTGATCGCGGCAAGGAGGATTCGCTCTTCCGACTTGAGTTTCGATGGGTCTATCGTTAAAAATGACTGTTCTTGCATTGTAGTAATCACGTTTCGCTCCAATATATATCCAAAATGTTCTATATATAGAATGTATCGGATCAAAATTAGCACGAATCGTGCTATTTACTTGCATTTTAGCAACAATTTCCGAAGCTGTCAACAAAAAACCTCACATTTTGGTATTTTTGGTAAGAATTGCGGCCGTTTCAGAGAATTTCGGCAAAATATATCGATTGCACCGAATATTCATCCGATAACCCCGAAGAGCGGGGGCGCTCTTTTTTCGGTCGAAGTACGTTGTCCACGGAAAATAGCCAATATACTCAAGAGAACGAGGCGAATCGGGAGAATTCCATCAACGAGGAATTCGACCGGATGGTCGCGACTTTTGCTATTCCGAAGAACATCGATCCGATCCTGTTGGAAGCGTGGTTACGCCGGGAAAGAAAAGCTTTTCTGCAAAAGCACCTCGGCGCCGAAATCCCCCCTGCTCCTCAAACGGCTCCTCTGCCGCTTGCTTATGCGGGGTATCTTTCCATGACCGTTATGATCATGGTGATTCTATTGGGCTTGCTCAGTGGAACGGAGCCGGCCCAGATTCTGCAAAAAGCGTTTTACGTAATGATCTGTTTTTTCGGTATCGGCTTTTTGATCGGTTTCCTGATCAACAGCAGCGTTCGCGAGTCGGCCCGGGAAATGGTACTCGAAGTCGTTCGCCGCAGTGAAATGCACCAAGCCGGCCCGGCCGACGAAAACGGCGAAACCGCCGCGACGCAGACCCCGTAAGAAACGGTAAAAAATAGATTGCCCCAATGTTTTTTCAATCACCCCGCGCTGACGCTTGGGGCCGGTTTAGAATGCGATCATTAAAAGTCCGCGAAGAATAAATCGTGCGCCGACTGATCCGCCTTGGGCGATTGGAGCCAGGCGAGTTCGAAATCCTCACCGAGTTCTTCCGGATCGACCATGTCGGCAAAAAACGACTCGGTCGCCGTGGCACTGCGGAACGTCTTCATATTATCCTCGACCGCAAGTCCCATCGATTCCAGGTCCGCATTGGTCGTCCCTTTTTTCAGCGGCACATAGACGACCTGTTCGATCAACTCGGCGGTGTCGTGTTCCGCGAGGACGTCCCCGCCGCCGAGCAGCGTGAACGATTCGGTCTCAAGCTGCTCGGGCACGGTTTCGTTGACGGCGAAAAGCGGATCGTCTCCCTGCATTTCCCCAGGCGTAAACGATGTGGTCGTTTCTCGCTCGACGTCGAACACCGTGATACGGGACGCCAAATGATCGAGCTGAAGCAGGTCCTCGAGCGATCGTGTTACGGAACCTTCAAACAGGAGAAACGCATAAGAGCCGACTGGAAGATTTTTCGCGAGAAAGCCGCGTCCGTCGTGAACGATCGGGATTGGAGCGAGATTCCACACTTTGCCGTATTTGACGAAACAGGTAACGGACGTTTCCTGGTCGAGCAGTTTGCGAAACGGAACACGAACCGCCGCGAGCCGGTTCTGAGAATCCCAATCGGTTTGCACCAATTCGACGCCGTTGAGCAGCGGAACGGTTTGAAACGGTTGGGTCGGATAGCGAACCGCCCGATCGCGTTCGAGTTGGGCGAGCCGCCGCGCTTCGGACAGACCGGTCAGGGCGTCGTGGTGATAGAGAAGGACCTGACAGCGGCCGTTTTTGACTTCGACGGGAAGAGCGGCCCCCGATTTCAGGGCGTCGGCATCCATCACCCAAGGGCCGCCCCACAGTTCGCCGGTTTTCACATAGACATCAAAAAGTTTTATCATCAATCCATCCGTTAGCGACATGGGCTCGCCCCGTGCTGATTCAGTAATCGGCCAATGATCCCGAAGTATACCACAAGAACGCGTGTCCCCAAGAGATACAGCGACTTTACGGAGAGACAATTACGTGAAAACATCGCAAATTTAGCGATGTTCGCGAAATCGGGAGTGAAGCGACTGTCGGCTCAGCGCCTGCCGGGATAGAAATTTTGGGGAGCGGTCCGAACCCCTATGGCATTTCGAGCAGAATTTCGTGGAACGTATTGAGAATCGCTTCGTACCTGTCTTCGGAAAATCGGCTCGATTCCAAGCACCGCTGGAAAGTTTCCCCGACGCTGAAATCGGCCAGATTTTGCGATGGTTCGCAGTCGTCTCCCAGGAGCCGTTCCTTGACCATTCGCGGTCGATTGACCGTTCGCAACACCTCGAGCCGGGAACCGGCAACCGCTTGGTCGATCCGAAGTTGCAGGTCGCCGAGCAGGTCGCCGTCGTAATCGATTTCCAGCCAAACCGGTTCCGATTCCTTTGCGTCTTTCAGGTTTTGAATTTCCGCTTCGATTTTTTCCCAATTTCCTTTCAGTTGCTTGAGCCGCTGGAAACAAGGGACCGGAATCGCTGAAACCCCGACGTTGGTTCGGTCGCCACTCCCGGAAGGTGCGATCAGGATCCGGAGCAGGAATTTTTCCCGATCCGCCTCGCCGAATCCCATCGGGAGCGGCGCGCCGCAGTATCGAATCGTCTCTTCGCCGGCGACTTTTTGCGGAATGTGCAGGTGTCCGAGCGCAACGTAATCGAAGCAGGGGGAAAAGACGTCGGCGGGAACGCCGCCGAGCGAGCCGACGTACAATTCCCGAACGGCATCCCCTTCCACGGTCCGGCCGCCCGCCGCGAAAAGGTGTCCCGTCGCGAGGATCGGAATCGGAGCCGAACCCGGCCGTTCCCCGGCAAACCGTTGTCGAAGCCGTAATGCTTCCTCCCCGATCCTCCGATAATGTTCCCGGATTCCCTCGATGTGGTTTAGCCGTTTTTCCTCCCACGATTCGTTTGGCTTCGATTTTCGCACGTCCTGGTCCCGAAGAAACGGCACCGCACAGACGATCAGCTCCGGTTCGCCGGTCCGGTCGCGCAGAAGGAGAATCTCTTTGTCGAATCTTTCCGGAGAATCCTTCAGGTCGAGATCGGCGACCCGGGAAACGACGTGAATATCAAGTGATTTCAGGAGCGTTCCCGGCGCGTCCAACAGGTGCGGCGAATCGTGATTTCCCGCGACGATCACGATATGGCGGCAGCCGGTTTTCACGGCCTTGGCCAAAAAATCGAAGTAGAGCTGCTGCGCTCTCGGAGTCGGGGTCGTCGTGTCGAAAACATCCCCTGCGACAATCAGGCAATCGACCCTTTCCTGTTCGAGGCGTTCGAGCAGCCAGTTCAAAAACCGCTCGAACTCCCCGTACCGCCGCTTCGTATAAAGATAACGGCCAAGGTGCCAGTCGGAGGTATGCAGCAATTTCATCGTATGATTTTCATTGCGTAAATCTCGCCGCCTACTTCATGTTTTTCGGAACGGTTCCGCAGAGATTGACGGCGATTCCGAGTTCTTCGCACATCGCGGCTTTGGTCGCGAGGAGTTTGTCGGCGTTTTTAGCGTCGGTCGCGTACACGAGTTGGATGTGGTTCGCACGGTGTCGCGCCATGAATTGGTCGCGAGTGACACCGTCGAGCACCGCACTGACCAGCGGCCACTCTTTCGTGCAAAGATTGGAGCGGCGATCCGTTTCCGCTTTCGGCAACTTGACCACGCGACCGCGGCCGATGTCCATGCCGAGCTTGCCGTTCTCCACGTAAATGCGGGACCAGACGATTTCGCCCGGCTTGCCGAGTCCGCGCAGCGTTCCGCCGCCGAGCCGGAAAAACGTCGTCGATTGCCGCATGCTTTCCGAACCGTGCCAACCGCCTTCCAAGTGCGCCGGGGGAACCGCACCGCTGATCATAAAGACCCAAACGAATTCGTCCGTCGTTCCCGATTGATCCCAGTCGCCCCAACGGACGTCGTGCAGCGTGCTTTCCAACGGCTGCTTCAGCGCCGCACTGACCCGACGGGTAATCATCGCGTCCAGACCGGCTCCTTCGTCGACTTCGTTGAAATGCGTAATCGGTTGCTTGTCGAAGAGGACTCGCTTACCGTCTTCGCTCTTGACCGGCGGCCGGTCGGTGTTGTTGAGCATTCCTTCGACCAAATCGCTTGCCGGAAGGAGATCCTTGAGACCTTGCTGATATTGGATTCCGATCGCATCGCAACCGAACTGGTCGGCGATTCGTGCGGCGGCAATGTACATTTTGCATTGCAGCATGACCTGTCCTTCGGTCAATTCGGTCGCGGATTTCGTTCCGTAATGGAACCGTAGGCCGCGGTCTATCATCCAGCGGTAAACTTCTTTCGCTTCGTAATCGGAAACCTGGAGCGTCGCGTAGTAAAGCGACGACTGGTTGAGCCGTTCTTTAAAAACGCCCATCGGAAACAGGAGTTCGTCCTGGATGATCGCATTGTACATCCCCATGCAGCCTTCGTCGAAAATCCCCATGATCGGCCGGGATTTTCGGAACTCCTCCGCCAGTTTGACGCCGAGCTTTTTGTCGACACCGGGAATCGATACCTTGGACAACGGAGTGACGTGGTTCGTTTTGTGCTTGATTTTTCCGGTCTCGAACCATTTTTGAAGGTTTTCGAGGAACCATTTGTCGGTGAAATCGACGCTCCAAAGCGTGGAAAATTCGCGGCCCGCTTTGATGAGACAGCCGTTGAGATTGAGCATCCCGACGAGTCCCGGCCAGGTTCCGGACCAGTTCGCGACCGTCAAAATCGGGCCGCGATGCCCCATCAGTCCGGACAAAACATGGCTCGAATATTGCCAAACGGATTCGGCGATGATGATCGGCTGGTCCGGGTCGAGCTTGGAAAAAATCTCCAGTCCCTCCTTCTGCGAGGCGATAAAACCGTGTTTTTCCGATTCCTTATAAGGATGTGCCCTAACGACTTTATAACCAAGGGAGGAAACCGCCTTGGTCAGCGCCGTTTCCATCTCTTTTTGCGTGGGCCAGCAATCCTGGTTCGCGGAAAGTCGAAGATCGCCGCTCGCCGCCAGATAGACTTGATTTTTCGCCTGGTTCGCCATATTCTCTCAGTCCTTTCATCGGGGGAAAGATGTCCTTGGAAAAGTCCAACCCTGTTGGTCTTGAACCGTGCTACGGTTTTCATTGTTTCGAATTCTATCTGTACCGAATTTCGCTGTCAACGGTTTTTGGAATTTTGCGAAAAAAAATTGACAAAACGTATAAAACGTGCGCCGCCTGCCCGGGAATTGAATAGTTCGGGTTTTTCGATACAATCCCGTGGGTGTTAGGTTCTTGCGCCGGCACCCAGGGTGCTCGGCTAAACGGTGATTTTCCATTGAGTTCCATGTTCTGGTCGAAAACGTTGATTCCTACGATGAAGGAAACTCCCGAAGGCGCGGAGATTCCGTCCCATGTTCTCATGCTCCGTGCGGGGCTCATTTCCCAGGTCATGGCCGGGGCCTACACGTATCTGCCGCTCGGGCTCAAATCGCTGCATAAAGCAACGCAGATCGTCCGCGAGGAAATGAACGCCGCCGGCGCGGTCGAGCTGCTCATGTCCGCGATGTGCCCCATTTCGCTGTATGAACAGACGAACCGGGTCGAAGCGTTCGGCGACGTACTCGTCAAAGCGGTTCTGCCCCGGGGTGGAAAAAAGGTGCCGATCGTGTTCTGTCCGACCCATGAGGAAACGATTACCGATCTGGTGTCGCGGTACATTTCGAGTTATCGTCAAATGCCGATCACGCTTTACCAGATTCAAACGAAATTCCGCAATGAAGAGCGGCCCCGGTTCGGCGTGCTGCGGACCAGCGAATTCATCATGAAGGACGCGTACAGCTTCGATACGTCGCTCGAATCGCTCAACGAGAGTTACGACAAGATGTACGCGGCTTACACGAAAATCTTTACCCGCTGCGGTTTGCCGTTTTTACCGGTCGAAGCGGAGTCCGGCCCGATCGGCGGCGACGCGTCGCATGAGTTCATGATCCTTTCCCCCAACGGCGAGGACCAGGTCGTTCATTGCGTGTGCGGATACGCCGCGAACACGGAAAAAGCGGAAATCGGCCCGATCGGAAAAGTGCAAATCGATCCGGCCGAGATGAAACCGATCACGGAATTGGCGACCCCGGGCGCGCATACGGTCGAGCAAGTCTGCAAGTTCCTCAAAGCGAAACCGGTCAAGCTGATCAAAACGCTCATCTACCTCGCCGACGGCAAGCCGGTCGCGGTTCTGGTACGCGGCGACCATGAAGCGAACGAAAACAAAATTCGTCGGGAACTGAAAGCGTCGAAGCTGGAGCTTGCCGATCCGGAAACGATCGAGCGAGTCACGGGGGCGCCGGTCGGATTCGCCGGGCCGGTCGGACTCAAGCAAAACATTCCGGTTTGGGCGGACAACAGCGTTCGGAATATGAGCAACGTGATTACCGGAGCGAATAAGGACGAAGCGCACCTGGTCAACGTGAATCCGGGCCGCGATTTTACGATCGAAAAGGAACGATACGCCGATTTGCGCAACGCCGTCGAAGGGGATCCGTGTCCGCGCTGTAACAAGAATCTGCAAGTCACCAACGCGATTGAGGTCGGACACGTATTCAAGCTCGGAACGAAATACTCCGAAGCGCTTTCGGCGAAGTTTCTCGACAGCGACGAATCGCAGAAGACCGTGATCATGGGCTGTTACGGAATCGGCGTCAATCGGATCATCGCCGGGCTTTGCGAAACGTCTTACGACGATTCCGGGATCATTTGGCCGGTCAATCTCGCGCCGTACGAA
>JAVBTU010000082.1:0-8970 GCA_031556015.1 Thermoguttaceae bacterium | reverse complement strand
GTCGAGTATTTCAACAAGACGGAAGCCGAAGACCTGTTGACGCTCAAAACGCAGTGGAATTTCAAAGATCCCCGGGTCGAACTGGCCAATTGCGAACTGTGCGCCAACGACGTGTTCCGCGAAAGTTGGAAAGAGACCGGCGTCGGGCATCGGGCGTTCACTCCGCCGACTTTCAAACGCGGCGAGGAAAAATCCGCTCCGAACTGCGGCTGTTCCACCTCCGCCGATCCGACCCAGGAAGCCCTCGTTCAAGCGATCACCGACCGAGTTCTGGAAGCAATGAAGAGAGGGATGTGATTTTAAATGAGAAATAAGAAATGAGAAATAAGAAATGAATTGTGGGGGGAATCTATTCACAACCGCATTTTTCTTATTTCTTATTTCTTATTTCTTATTTTCTCCGCATTTTCCATAATTTCCCGACATTCGGCTCAACCGTTTCCTCCTTCCCTGTTTTTTCATTTTTTTTTATCGGAAACCTTTGCGACTTCCACGAATTGAAAATAACTGATAGAATTTTATTGGTCTGAAGAGAGCGACTTCTCCCGAATTTCACGTAAAAAATGGAGCTTGGGGGAATTTTGTGTTGTATAGTTCGAAAGTAAGTATTGCCTTGAGTGCGCGAACGGGTGAGAGTCCGTCGGCACGTTTACGACCTCGTATTGCCGCCTTGTCGGAACCGATCGACTTTGAATTGTCCCAATTGGAGTGAAACATGAGAAAACACCTTGTCCAACCTTTGACCGCGTTGGCGTTCGCGGTCGCGTTTCTGGTTCCGCAACTTCCCGCGGCGCAGACGCAGGTTTCCACGTTGGAAACGTACACTCACAGCGACGGAGCGAATTACTTCGAGTTCGGCTTGCGGGCGCCGCAAACCGAGTCGATCGCGGAGAGTGAAGTCGTTTTCCTCTTCGATACTTCGGCGAGTCAAGTGGGACAGGCTCGAACCGTTCAGTTTGAAATTCTCCGGGAAGCGATCGCCGCGCTCCCGGCGGGGACGAAAGTTCAACTCCTCGCGGTCGACGTGAAAACGGAACCGTTCACTTTCGGGTTCGTCGATTCGCAAAGCGCCGAACTGCTCGACGCCGTTTCCGCGCTGGAAGACCAACGAATTCCGCTCGGCTCGACCGATATCGAACGGGGCGTGAAGGACGCGGCGGCTCTGTTTGCCAGTCAGGGCGATCCCGATGCAAAACGATCCGTGATTTTCCTCGGCGACGGCCTCAGCGCCGGAAAGGTGATTTCCCCGGCCAAATTCCGTGGAATGGTCGATCAGTTCGTCTCGCAAAAAATTTCCTTCAGCTCCTGCCCGGTCGGAATCGCTTCCGATATGGGGTTCACCGGTGCGATGGCCAACCAGACGGGCGGCGTTCTCGTGACGCCTAAAGATGTTGCCGACAGGAGCGCCCAAACGAAACAGAAAGCGGGCCGAGTCGCCGGTCAATCCTTGGCTCAATCGGTCGAAGCGACCGTTCTTTGGCCCGACGCTTCCTCGCAAAAATTCCCGGCCGGTTGGACCGTGTATCCGTCGAATGTCCCGCCGCTTCGCAGCGATCGGGAAACGATTCTGCTCGGAAAGACGACCTCGAAAATCGGCAATGCGGCGGTTTCCCTTTCCGCTCGGGATCAAGAAGGAAATACCGAACAACTTTCGTGGAATCTGAAATCGACGCCGTCCAGCGAATCGAATCAGTATCTGGTCAACGTCGTGCAACAGTCGTCGACGGACGGCGGGTTGGCGTTGCCGGTTGCCGGCCGAACCGCGCTGGAAACGTTGAAGCAGCATTTGGAAGTGTCGGATGCGTCGATTCTCGCCGTTGCCGAACAAGCCATGCGAAACGGCCAAGTGGAATCCGCGAAAAAAATCGCGCAGAAAGTCAACGGACGCAACGCTTTCTCCAGCGAGGCGGTGGAAGATCTCCTCAGCCGCGCGGAGCAGACTGCCGGTAACGCCGTGACCAACGACACGGTCGGGATTTATGTCAACAGCATGTCGATCCGGACGAATTCGCTTACGAATACCGTGAATGTCGCGATCAGCGAGGCGGATAGACTCATGGAGAACCAGCCCGAGGTCGCGTTGCAGAATCTGAAGCTGATGAAAGCCGAATTGATGCAGGAAACACAACTTCCGCCAAGCGAACGGAACAAGTTGATCGATCGGCTCGAAGCGAAAATGAAAAGCGCTTACCATCAGTCGCAGATCGTCAATCTTCGACGCATCGAAAATGACGCCGTGGAAGCGGAACGCGAAAACCAGCGGCTTGCCGCGGACACGTTTACCCGCAAAGAGGAGAAAGTCAAACAAATCCTCGAACGCTTCGAAGCACTTGCCAACGAAGGTCGCTATTTCACGGCCCAAGAGGCCGCGGATTTCGCCGCGGGAATCTTGCCGGCGGACAGGACCGCTCCCTGGACCGGATCGCTTTGGGCTCAGGTTGCCGGATACGTCGACGAAATCGGACAACTCAAGGAAAAACGTCAACGCGGCTTCGTCGACGTACTGATGAGCGTCGAACGATCCTTCGTTCCGCTGAGCGATGAGCCGCCGATGTTGTATCCCGATCCGCAGGTTTGGGCGGCGCTGACGGCTCGTCGAAAAGCGATGTACGAAGCGATCGACTTGTCCAACACCGAAGAACAGGAGCAAAAGATCCGAAAGGCGCTCGACTACCAACTGGATTCCGATTTTTCGATCTCCAGCGATGGAAGTCAAACGCTCCAGGAAATCGCGGACCAAATCAGCGCCAAATTCAATTTCATTGTCGATTTCGACAAAAAAGCATTGGAAGAGGGTGATTCGAATGCGGATACGGCGGTGGACCCGGGCGATTACAAAGGAATTTCGCTCCGCAAAGCGCTCAAACGGATTTTGGCCAAGATGGACTTGACTTATTGTATCCGCGACGACTGTTTGCTCATCACAACGCCGGACGGCGTGCAGAAGCAGATGCCGATTCGCGTTTATCCCGTCGGCGACCTCGTCGTTCCCGTGTATAACATGGGCGGTATGGGCATGGGCGGCGGCATGATGGGCGGCGGTATGGGCGGCGGTATGGGCGGCGGCTACGGCGGCGGCATGGGCGGCGGTATGTACAGCTTGCCCTCGAAATACGAGAAACTGCTCAAAGCCGGTCTGCTCGGCAGTGGAATGATTCAGAATTCGTTCTACTCGGTCCCCACGAAGAAAAGCACCCAAACCGTGCAAACGAAGCCGGTTTCCTCAACGCAAACGAAGCCCGCGACAAGAATCGACGACTCGAAAGCGGCGAATGCCGAACCGATCAAGATCGGGAAAATCGATTTGGAGCAGATGAATGACGAAAACCCCAATTTCTATTGGGATAAGGTTTTCACCGCGGAAGCCGAACAGCTTCCCAGCGATCAGGAAGTCGCCGTGGTCGTTTGCCGACTCATGGGCAAGGCTACGAAAGACGAAGCCATGCTCAAGCAGCTCGTTTCGATGCTTCAATGTGCGATCAAGCACGGCGAAGTGCAGCCGTGGATGTACGAAGTTTTGGCCGTTGCGCTGATTGTTCAGGACGCTCCGAAAAGCGAAATCGAGCGGGTCGTTCTCTCGGCCAAGGAATTTTGCACGGATCCGATGGAGCTGCTGACGCTCGCGGTTTACTTGCAAGGACTCGGTTCCAACGACCGGGCCCTGGAGATTTATCGTGACATCGCCGAGGCGATGCCGATGCGACCGGAGCCCTTGGCGCACGCTTTACGGTTGGCGAACCTCCTGGAAGACGAAGAAGCGTCCAAGTCGCTCTGTCTCGCGGCGCTGTCGCAAGCGTGGGACGGACGTTGGGCGGTCAAAGTTTACCAAACCGCGCTCGATCTGGCCGAAGCGACGATCGCGAAAATGCAGTTGCAAGGGCGCGACGCCGAAGCGGAACAGTTCCGTACCGAAATGTTCGATGCGCTCAAGCGGGATTGTATCGTGATCGTCGAATACCTCGGCGATGCGGAACTCGACCTGTACGTCAAAGAGCCCGCGGACACTTATTGCTGGTACATGAATCCGAGGACGACGTCCGGCGGAATCCTGCTCAAGTACGCCCTGGAAGGGAACGAAACGCCGGGACAGGCGAAAGTCAATCGCGTCGTGTACGTCTGTCCCAAGGCGTTTGCCGGGGATTACGAAGTTCTCGTCCAGCGGGCTATGGGAAAAGTCGCCAACGACAAATTCCGCATCCGGATTTACACGAATTTCGGTACGGATCACACGACGACGATCGATAAATACTACGCCTTGGACGAAGAAAACGGTTCGCTCGTCAAGTTCCAACTGAAAGACGGACGTTTGAACGAGTCGTACAAGGAAGCGGAAATCGAGGCGGCGCTGGTCAACGAAACGGAAATCGAAAACCGGGTCAATGTCGCGCGGCAGATCGCGGCGTTGTCCAACGCGGATCCGCTCGGAACGCTGAATCGCTCGCCGACGACGACCAAAGGCGGTGGAACGACCTCCGAAGGCGGTTCGACGTCCGAAGGCGGGGCGACGACGCCGACCATCAGTCCTCAGGTCAACGAACAAGTCCTCCAGAATTGGGTCTACAATCGTACCGCCGCGAACCCGCTCGGATACCAGGTGAACGTGTCCATCTACAATGACGGCCCGTATCTGCAAGTCCAGCAATTGGTCGTGTCGGCGGACCGCCGTTATGTGCGAATGTCTCCGATGCCGCAGTTTCAGGCGATCAAGAGCGTGTTCACGTACAACCCGGGAACGGGCCAACAGACGAACACGACGAACAACTACGGCGGTGGCAACAACAATAACAACACCGGCGGTAACACCAACAACATGAACTCGAACACCAATTCCGGCAGCGGCGGCTACGGCGGTGGAACGTACTAATAGGTGACAAGTGACAGGTGATAGGTGATACATTAAATATCACTTATCACCTGTCACATATCGCTTACTTATAGGCGTCGAACATTTTGCGGGTGGTTTCCATGCTGAGCTTGAAAACTTCCGCGGCTTTCATCGTATTCGGGGTCCCGTTTTCCGGGGCCTGTTCCAGCACGATGTGCGGTTTCTTGCCGAACTTAGCGACGTAATCGGCGATCCATTGGTAATCGATGTCGCCGGCGCCGAACAGCTCCGTCCAAATGCCGTCTTGCGACTGTCGCAGGTGGAATTCGTAGACCCGATCGCCGTACAAGCGGGCATGGTCGTAAGCGCAAACCGCCGAGTTGCCCGAAGCGCGATAGGACCAGTGAACGTCGAAACACAGCCCGAGGTTTTCCGGCTTGGTCCCGCAAAGCAGGTGATGGAATTCCCGACCGGCGAACTGGAGTTCCGTCGTGTGATAATGAAACGTCAATTTCGGACCGAGTTTGCGAATTTGTTCGCCGGCTTTGTCGAAGTTTTCGGACTGCAAAATCAGTTCGGCATCCGACTTTCCTTCTTTCGGGGCGGGATTGATCACGACGACTTTCGTGCCGTATTCGGTCGCTTTTTTCACGGAAGACAGGACCCGTTCGATTTCCGAATCGCACACGTTCTTGTCGTGGAAATTGGCGCCCATGTAAATCGATCTCAGTTCCATTCCCTGCTTTTTCAGGGCGGATCCGTACATCTCGCTGTCCGCGGCGGAGTTGATCATCGCTTCCAGTCCGTCGGCGCCGACCGATTTCATTTCGGCCAGACACTTGTCGAGGTCCTTCATGAAATCGACGCCGTCCCTTCCGTAATAGTTCGCGACGGTGTATTGGTTCAACGTGATATGGAGCCGATCCGAATCCGCGGCGGAGTAGGCGTTGCGTCCCATCAGTGACAGAGCCATCGCGGCTCCAGCGGTGTTTTTCAGGAAATCTCGTCTTTGCATTGGTATTAACACGGGTTAGAGGGAAAAACAAGTTTCCCCCAATTTATCATTCCCGGGTCGGGAAAACCAGAGGGTGAAAAAAGTGCATCGTCTTTAAAACCGTTCGCCTTTCGTGTACAATTGCGCTTCGCGAGGAATCGGAGTGCCTTCCCACGATATATCGTCCCCTACCTGGAGAAGAAACATGGAGATGACCGTGTTCAAATTGTCCTCTATAACCCTGCTCGGAGTTTTGCTGATGAGTCTTTTGGATCCCAACGAACAAACGTTTGTTTTTCCCGCCGAAGTTCCGCCCGTAATCACCGAGGAGTCGAAAGTTCCCAAATACATCCTGCCCGATCCGCTTTTGGCGCTCGACGGGGAAGAAATCGAAACCGCCGAACAGTGGAGGGAAAAACGCCGCCCGGAACTGTTGGAGCTTTTCAAGGAAAATATTTACGGGGACGTTCCGATCGAGCGGATGCGCCAATCGAATCTCGCAACAAAATCAGAGGTCGCGGACAGGGATGAAAACGCGCTGGGCGGAAAAGCGACGCGAATCCAGATGGAAATCACGCTGACCCAGGACGATCCGAACTGGCGGGCGACCAACAAGCGTGGGCAGATGATCAACGTCCTGATCTACCTGCCGAACCGGATCAACGGTCAAACGCCGGAGCCGGGAACGATTCCCGCGTTTATCGGATACAATTTCGACGGCAACCACACGGTGTGCAGCGATCCGGGACTCGATTTGCCGCTCGTTTGGGTGAAAAAAGACAACGAATATCTGCGAATCCAGGCGGAGGAATCGACCCGGGGCTCGGCGGCTTCCCGTTGGCCGGTTGAAAAGATCATCGATTCCGGCTTCGCTTTGATCACGGCGTATTATTGCGATGTCGTTCCCGACTTTCCCGGCGGACGCAAGGAAGGAATTCAAGGAGTTTTCGATAGGGAAGAAAAAACGGAATCGAGCGGCGACGAATGGGGCGCGATCGCGGCTTGGGCGTGGGGTTTGAGCATGATTTCCTCGCTTGCCGCTTTGGAACAGGACGTCGAAACGATCGACTGGAAAAAGATCGCGGTCGTCGGACATTCGCGGCTCGGCAAGACGGCGCTTTGGGCCGGGGCGACGGACCAACGCTTCGCGCTGGTCATTTCCAACGATTCAGGCTGCGGCGGAGCGGCTCTTTCCCGTCGCGAATTCGGCGAAACGATTTTCCGCATGAATACGGTCTTTCCGCATTGGTTATGCGGCAATTGCAAGCAGTACAATACTCGAATCAACGACTGCCCGGTCGACCAGCACGAACTGATCGCCCTAATCGCGCCGCGGCCCGTCTATGTCGCAAGTGCTACGGAAGACGCCTGGGCCGATCCCAAGGGGGAATTTCTCGCTTGTGTTCACGCCGATCCGGTCTACAAACTGCTCGGAACGGACGGATTCGGCGACGTGAAGGAAATGCCTGCGCCCGACACATCGGTCGGAAAAACGGTCCGATACCACAATCGAACCGGCAAACACGACATCACGGAATACGATTGGGACCACTACCTCCGTTTCGCGAAAGAGCAATTCGAGAAACAGTAAATTCCCGTACTACTCGGTCCCGTAAAGAATTGGCCTTTTCCTTGAGGTTCCTTATTGTCAAAAACGCTCGCTTACGCTTCCCGCTCTGATTTCTACCATGACTTCCCCGAAAATTATCGTCGTCGGCAGCTCGAATACCGATATGGTCGTCAAATCCCGGAAAATCCCGGCTCCGGGCGAAACCGTTACCGGGGGAGAATTTCTCCTCGCCGCCGGGGGCAAAGGAGCAAACCAGGCCGTTGCCGCGGCCCGGCTCGGGGCGAACGTCGTTTTCATTACCCGGGTCGGTTCCGACATGTTCGGCGAACAAGCGATCGCCGGATACGTCAAAGAAGGGATCAATGTCGATTGGGCGATTCGCGACCCGGACCAACCGACCGGGGTTGCGCTGATTCTCGTCGACGAAAAGGGGGAGAACCTGATTTCCGTCGCCTCGGGAGCGAACCATAATCTTTCCCCGGCCGACGTGTTGCGGGCCGAGGCCGAATTCCGTGACGCCGCCCGCGTGATCGTGCAATTGGAAACGCCGCTGGACACGCTGCAAACGACCGCCGAACTTGCGAAAAAGTACGACGTCCCGCTCCTGCTCGATCCCGCCCCGGCTCCGGCGGCACCGCTTGCGGCGGAGCTTTTGCGAAATATTTCGTGCATGAAGCCGAACGAAAACGAAGCGGAAAAGCTGACCGGGATCGCGATCAAGGACGTTCCCTCGGCCCAGCGGGCGGCGGACAAACTGTTGGAGCTCGGCGTGAAAAACGTGATCATCACGCTCGGAACGCAGGGCGCTTTGGTCGTCGAAAAGCCCGGCGTCGGAACGCTGGTTCCTTCGTTACCGGTCCAAGCGGTTGACACCACGGCCGCCGGCGACGCGTTCAGCGGGGCCTTGGCCGTCGCCTGGGGAAGCGGTCAATCGCTCCTGGACGCCGCCCGATTCGCCGCCCAAGCCGCCGCGATCAGCGTCACGAGATTAGGCGCCCAACCGTCTTTGCCCACGCTCAAGGAAGTCCGGGAAAAGTTTTAAGCGGACGACCGACCTCTCACCGGGGTGTTTCCGTCGGGTTTTCGAACGGAATTTCGACGCCTTGCCCCGGAGCGACGACCGGGACGGGGGAGCTGACGTCAAGTTTCCACGGCGAATCGCCGTAGATTCGGGGGACGCGGACCGTCAGCTTATACTTGCCCGGTTCGAGGCCCGTGAATTGAAACACTCCGTCTTTGCCGACCGGGACCTGGTATTCACGGTCCACGATCTTCTTCGCTTTCTCGACGTATTCACGGTACGTTTTCGACGCGGTTTTTCCTTCTTCGGTTTTCACCCAGGCTTCGTACAGCTTCATGTATTCGTCCTGTTTTTCAAACGATCTGAATGCGCGAATATCTTCGCCGGTGAAATTCCTCACTTCAAAATATTCGCCCGAATCGTTCACGCCGGGCACTTCCGGCTCTTTGGGTCGTGGCCCGAGTTCGGCTTCAATGTCCCCGGCCAGGTGAGCCGTTGCGTTACTCCAGAAGTACGTCTCTTCAGAACCTTTCGGGATCGCGACCTTCCCCGCCAAAGTC
>JAVBTU010000259.1:0-8314 GCA_031556015.1 Thermoguttaceae bacterium | reverse complement strand
ATTGAGCATACGGACGTGATACGCCAAATCCTTGATGCGACCGTTGCCGCCCCCCTCCAAATCGCTCACGGCTTCCCGAAGAACGTCGAGGAGACTTAAAAGTTTACCGATATTCTTTTCGTCCGGCTTGACTTCTCCGTTGCGGAGCGTGTCAAGCAACGTTTCCATCGTATGGCTCAGTTTTTCCAGGTCCTTCAGACCCATGAATCCGCAGTTTCCCTTAAAGCTGTGGATGTAACGAAACGCTTCCTTGAGCGGCTCGACATTGTCGACGTTCTCGTCGAGTACCAGCAGGAGCGACTGTTCCAGCGCGTCCATCTGTTCGACCCCTTCCTGAACGAACCCGAGTCGCATTTCAGGGGACATCTGAAGCGTCGTCGTTTCTTCTTCCATCGCCTTTTCGGTCGATTCCTGCTTCTTTTCCTGTGCCGGGGCCTGGTCGGCTTGGGGAGTCGCGTCGATCGGCGCCGGGGCGGGCTTCGCCTTTTGAGCTTTCGCTTTTTTCGTGTCCTCGGCTTCCTCTTGCAGCGCAGCGGCTTGCAGGGCGAGAATTTCGTCCATCGAAATCATGCAGGTCGCCGGGATGTTGTCGACGGAAAATTCGGACGCCGAGTAAGCACCGAATCCGCCTCCGCCCTGCGGCTTCGCCGCCGGCGGTTCCGGTTCCGGTTGTTCTTTCGGAGCCGGCGCGGTCAAGGTCGATGTTTCGTCGGAGATGTCTTCTCCGGCAACGAGTCGTTTCAACTTGGAGATAATGACTGCCGCCTGGTCTTCGAAGCCGCTGTCCTCGCCGGTTTCGGCGATGTGGTCGAGCATATCCCGAAAAAGGTCCAAAGCGCGACAAAGCGTTTCGGTCATCGGGCCGGTCAAGCTCAGCTTGCCGTTGCGGATTTTATCCAGCAGCGTCTCCGCTTCGTGGGTTACGCCGACCACCGTGGTCAGGGAGAGGAATCCCGCACTCCCTTTCATGGAGTGAAACAGGCGGAAGATCATATTGATCAGTTCCAGATCGACCGCGCCGAGGTCGTCGCTGCCATGATAAAGTTCAATCAAGCTCGGCTCGACTTCATCGATGTATTCTCGGGCTTCCTGGACGAATTCCAAGACAAGAGACATGTCGTTCATGAACGTTTTCTCCTCAACCGCAATAGTAAGCGATTGACTTGTGTATGAATGTTGAGTGGAGGGGAATGTTCCGATGGGAACTTGGGCAGCGTATCAAACTCTGTACCAATAAAATAGGTCATTATTCACGCATATCAAATAAAAGATAAAGAAAACATTTAATATTATGGGCGATAAAGTGGAAAACATGGAGGAGGTCTTAACGAATTGGCGAAAAATCACGATTATGCCAATTGCGAGAGCAGTCAACGACCCGTTCGCCGGTTCGCTTGCGAACCGCCGTCGAAATCATCCGTGTGCAGCCCGTCGCAGGCGACGGGGCTAACCACCGTTTCGTGAACACATGGAAACTTTGCCGTTCTCTCGTGTTTTCACTGGAAAATGCGAAACTTCGTGCTAGAATCCGTGAGTGGTAAGTTGCTTTTACCGTTTTTCCCCGAATTTTCATGATCGTTTTTTCCGACACCTCGACCGCGACGGTGCTGCTCAATCCGAAGCAGCTTCAAATCGCCCGGGAAGCGCTCCGCGCGGAAAGCCGGTTGCAGGGGGTCGTCGCTTCGCTCGGCGTGAAAACGGAAGAAGAAGCGTTCCGGCTTTTGGCCCAAACGTTCGGGATGCGGCTGTTGGACCTTGCCAAAAGTGAAATCGACGGCTCACTTCTGGAACGATTCCCGGTCAAATTGATTCACAAGTTCGGCGTCTTTCCGGTCGGCTACGATCCGGACGGCTCGTTGATCCTCGCGACCGGCAATCCGTTCGAGTTGCATGTAATCGACACGATTTCCGCGAATGTCGGGTCGCCGGTTTCGCCGGTCGTCGCGGTTCCTTCGGAACTGGCCAAACTGATCAAATCGCACTTGGGCGTCGGAGCGGAAACGATCGACGGACTCCTTGCCGCCGGCGCCGAAGAAGAAGGGGTCGAAGTCCTCGACGAACTCGAATGGGATCAGTCCGGCGACGCGCAGATGGCCCAGGAAGCGTCCGTGGTCCGGTTGGTCAACGACATTCTCTCCGAAGCCGTGACCGTCGGGGCGAGCGATATTCATATCGAAGCGCAGGAGTCCGGAATGAAAGTCCGCTACCGGATCGACGGCGTCCTCCAAACGCAGCCGATGCCGCCGGAAATCAACCGATTTCAGTCCGCGATCGTCAGTCGGTTGAAAATCATGTCGCGGTTGAACATCGCCGAAAAGCGAAGTCCGCAGGACGGACGTATCAAGCTGAAAGTCCAGGGCCGCGAGGTCGACATCCGGCTCTCCATCATCCCGATGCTCCACGGCGAGGGGATCGTGATGCGTGTTCTCGACAAGGACCGGATGAACTTCACGCTGCGGGGGATCGGGATGGACCTGGACATTTACGAGACGTTCGGGAAACTCATCAAGCAGCCGCATGGTATCATTCTCGTAACCGGTCCGACCGGAAGCGGCAAAACGACGACGCTTTACAGTGCGCTGAACGAAATCAAGGACGAGGCGACGAAAATCATCACGACCGAAGACCCGATCGAATACCAACTCGAAGGGATCAACCAAATCCAGGTCCACGCGAAAGTCGGCTTGACGTTCGCGGCGAGTTTGCGGGCGATTTTGCGGCACGATCCGGACGTGGTGCTGGTCGGGGAAATCCGCGACTTCGAGACGGCGGAGAACGCGATCCAGGCGTCGTTGACCGGGCACTTGGTTTTCAGTACGCTCCACACCAACGACGCCTCCGGGGCTTTTACGCGGATGATCGACATGGGGGTGGAACCGTTTCTCGTCAGTACGACGGTCGAGGGAATCATGGCCCAGCGGCTCGTGCGCCGACTTTGTTCACACTGCAAGGCGGAAAGCCAACCGGACGTGGTGAAGCTGCCGGACGATTTTCCGATCCAGCAAATGGCCGATGAAAACTGTATGATTTACCAACCGGTCGGTTGCCGCGAATGCCGCCACACCGGTTATTCGGGCCGGATCGCGCTTTACGAACTGCTGGTCGCCAACGATGAGATTCGACTTCTGGCCGGGCAGCGTTCTCCGGCAAACCTGGTCAAAAAAGCCGCCCGCTCCGCCGGAATGATGACGCTCCGCGAAAACGGTTGGCGCAAAGTCCTTTCCGGTATCACATCGATCGACGAAGTGATCCGCATGGCCAAAGAGGATTGACGCCTCCGATGGGACGGATTTCCCGACTCTCCGGTCGATCGACGGACACGTCGTTGAAACGGCCGTCGTGATTTTCATGGCGAGGAATTCTCTTCGTCCGCCGATGTCAGGTTGTTGACGACTTTATTGACGCCGCGGGCCGTCAGGAGGATTTCGCCGGCTTTGGTGATACCCTCCTTGGTCGTGACCAGTCCGGAAACCGTCGCGGTTCCGTTTTCGTATTTGACTTCGACGGCGGAGAGCAGATGGACGTCGGGACTTCGGAGGATCATCTCTTCCAAAGAGGTTTCAAATTTGCGAACCGCGTTTCGGTTCAAGGCCGCCGTCGCTTCCGGTGTCGGCGGGAGCATCGGTTGCATCACCGGCGTCCGCTCCGGAAGCGGGGTTTCCCCGACGGCGCGTAAGCCGTTCGGCTGCGGCGCAGGCGCGGGATTCGCGGTCGGAGCCGCCGCCCTTCGTGGAGCCGGGCCGCGAAACCATTGCGAGTTCGGACGCGGTCGGGGCTCCATCGTCGGCGGCTGAGGCTGCAATTGTTCGGAACCGGGCGACGGTTGGGCTTGTGCTTGCGGCTGTTCCGGAACGGTCGCGGATTCGGCGAGCATTCGCTCGGCCAGTACGTTTTTCGGTTGCGGCACCGCCCGGAATCTCGGATCAATGCGCACTCCGGGAGCCGGCGGCGTCGGTTGCTCGTAGATCGACGCGGGGGGGGGCGCCGAAGCCGTCCGATCCGAAAGACCGAGATTGTCGCGCTGTGTTTGATAGAACTCGTCGCTCGAAGTCTGTTTGAAACGCGAACTGCCCGCATTGCCGGCGACCCCGATCCAGCGGCCTTTGGCGTCATACAACGCCCCGTTGTCGGAAAACCGCGAGTTCGGGTAGGTCCGGACAAACGGGCCGCGAATGTTTTTCGCTCCGAAACGTCCGTAGGTTTCGTAAGGGAGGATCGCGTTGTCCCTCATCCCGGTGTCGTAATTGTAGTGTCCGAACCTGGAATCATTGACATTTTGTCCGGATGCGGAAGAGACCGTACAAAATATTCCCAGAAACAGCAAAATCGCGAGTCGTTTCATGATTTTCACCGCCTTTCAAGCCCCTGTCATTTCAACATTCCCACGCCCCCCATTGTCGCCGGAAAAGGGGCGGTTGTGAAGAGGGTGAATGTTGGTGTTTTCCCCGTGAGGCGAAAGTTGCCTCAAGGCCGGCCTTTGTAGATCACATAACCTTGATTTTCATAAACGACGGGGAGTTTCAGGGCGGGGTATTTCCCGCACAGAATGTAGTCGTATTTGTATTTTTGCTGTAGCTTTTCCATCCGCTCCGGCGTGTAGCGGCTGTACAAAAGCTGGAGGGAAAAGTCCCGCCGGACCGGACCGTTTTTGGGACGGTACGTGTAAAGCTGTTCGACGGTTGCGTACCATCGGACGATTCCCTTGGCGTCCTGCGGAATCTCTTTCCAGGTCGCGACTTCCGGACGTCGGGTGTTCCACTTGAAATTTTTCGACTCGCTCGGCGTCAAAAACCGGGCGTCAGGGGGAATCTTGTTCTTCGGATCCTTGATCCAATCGCACGCTTCGGTCCACCAATACGCGTACCGCGCCGAAACCGGATCGCTTCGGGAATACGCCGGGTGAACACGCTGCTCCGCAAGGCCCAAATAAAAATGAAACGGCGCCCACACCACGATCGTCGTCAAAACCAAAAGCCAAGCCGCCGGCGCGATCGCCGGGATTTCCCCTTGACGGTCCACCACCAGCAGGACGCCGATCGCAAGTAGAAGCGTCAACACCCACGGAATCGCCGGTTCCGGCGGGAGCGTGGACGTGAGACCGTCCGAGAACATCGGCACGACTGCCGAAGAAGGAAACAAGACGCCGAAAATCAATCCGCCCAAGGCCAGGAAAACGACGATGCCAATCGCAAGAAGCGACAGAAGTATGAAACACAGGGACTTCAGCTCGCCGAGCGGATTGATGGAAAAACTGAACAAACGCAAAAACGGCTCCCGATAGCGTTTAGCGATTTGGACGAGCAGGATCGAAGAGGCGAACGACACCCCCATCGGAATCGCGAAGTCGGACATTCGGAACCAGTAAAACCGCAACAAGTCCGCCGCTCGCTTCGGTTCGTTCTGAAAGACCCAGGCAATAACAAACCCGATCACGGCCAAAAGAGCCGAACCGAACACGAAGCCGGTGAGACGGTAAAAAGGAAGAAGGGAAGAAGGGTGGAGGGGCGGAGGGGAAGAGAATGCCAAACTTTTTTGCGGCTCCTCTCCTTCTTCCCTTCTTCCTTTCAACCCTTCCACCCTTCTTCCCTTCCCGATAACGATCCCGCTTATGGTCGCCCAGAGTAGTGTCAAGACCGCGAAACGAAACTGGTAGGTCCAGGGGAAGCCGGCCGGAAGCAGGTGGTGCGATAAACGTTCGTAAACGTAAATGTAATGCGCCTGCGAAGCGATTTCCGGCGTCGTCCCCTGATCCAATTTCAGCGCCGGTATCAATCCCGGCAAAGAAAGCAGCCCTCCCATAACAAGAAAAAACGGTAAAAAGTAAAGAGAGCCCGAGCCCCCGTCTTCCCTTTTCCCCTTTTCCTCTTTTCCCCTTTTCCCTTGAAACACCATCTCCAAAGCTAACACAAACAATCCGATCACGACCGACCAGCCGCCGACGAGGACGTGAAACGCCGAAGCCGCGCCGAAGAAAAGCCAAACGCGGTACCATTGCCCGCGCAGCATCGCTTCGAGGCCGAAGAACACCAAGGGAAACGCGAAACTCTTGCCTTCGACGCCGCCGACGATCCACTCGCCGGACATGGTGAACGCGTCGAGATAATACAACATTCCCGCCGCGGTGAGGACGGAAAAATATCGAATCGGAATCAGCACGTAACTTAGCCGTCGCCAGGAGATCGCAAGGAGAAACCAGGCGAGCAACCGACCCGTCCAGGCCATTGCGGGCGGCGACAGGAAAAGCGACAGGGAACCGAACGTCGCGTAAAAGAACCAGTGGGCGTCTTTCGAGTCGAGAAACGTGTCGCCGACGACCCAGTCGGGATTCCAGAAATGCACCGCTTTGCCGACGTAATACGCCTCGTTGACATCGGGAGTCGGCCAACCGCCGTGGAGGTAAAACAACAGGCAAAGCGCGGCGATTTCCCAACAACTTGGGAGCGCGTCGCTCAGAGCCGCTTCGCGTTCACGGTGAATGCTGGGAGAGTGTTCGCTTTTCATGAATCGGCTCAGGCGTGACAGGCGAAACGCTTGTAAGTTTTTAGGGAGTGTGGGCGCCTCGCCCGCACACAAAAACAGCCGAACAGCTCGATGTTTTGCTGTTTTCACAAACGGATCCAATCCACGCAAACCAAGCCCCGAGCATTAGGCTGTCGCTCACAAATATTGTACCCAAACATTCTCCATTTTTTTCTAACCACAGAGAGCTCAGAGTTCACAGAGAGTTTGGGTTCAAGTCCCCTCTGTGCTCTCTGCGTTACTGACTTCAAACATCGTGAATTTTTTCACGAAGTAAGCGCCCATCGGAAGCGAACACTTATCCGAGCGGCAGCTCGTTTTGGCTGGCGGCCCTGCCGCCCTGCGCTCTCTGTGGTGAAAAAAAGAAAATAGAAAAGGGTCTATTACTTTCCGGCGGGAGCCTTACGGGGCAGGCGAGGCGCCCGCCCTCCACAAATTATCAAGTTCCGTACACATCCAGGAGAATCACGGGGGTGTCACTGTCGGCGGTCCATTGGATGGAGCGGCAGGAATTCGGCACCAAAAGCGAATCGCCCCGCTTGAGACATTCCATCGCGATCGGATCGCTTTGGCGCCCGGAAACGTTTTCCGGCGTACCGCGCCGTCCCAAATGGAAGATCGCCGTCGCACATCCCTGGAGAACGGTCCAAATATGGCAGCGGTTATCGGTCGACCAAACCATCATATCGTCGAATCGCCATCGGTTCAATGTAAACTCGTTACAGATTACGAGCCGTTCGCAACCGCGGTATTCGGTGGGATACGGTTTCTGGGCAGACACGGCTTCTTTTTTGTAATCAATGGCTTTGAGGGCCTGCTCGATTTGAAGCGGACGCTCCTTTCCCCGTTCGTCTTTACGATTCCAGTCGAACAGTCGAAACGCCATGTCGCTGGTCTGTTGAACTTCCGCGAGCAGGACCCCCTTTCCGACGGAATGGACGACTCCCGGTTCGATCAGATAACAGTCGCCGACCTTCGGTTTGATCCGATGGAGCAACGATTCGATCCGCCCTTCCTGGAGCGCCGAAGCGATGTCGGATTCCGAGTACTGTTGATTGAAACCGATATTCATGACGCTATCCGGAGCGGCGTCGACGACGACCCAGGCTTCCGACTTGCCCGTGTCGGGATAGCCGAGTTCGCGTGCCCGCATTTCCTTGGGATGTACCTGGACGGACGTCATTTCTTCGGCGCTGATGTATTTGAGCATCAGCGGGAAACGTCCGAACCGGTCGAACAAATGCGATTCGATCCCGAAGATTCCCTCCGGTCGGGAAGACGCGATTTCGTGGAGCGAAATTCCCGCAAAGGGACCGTTGGAAATGACGCTGCCCCCATTTTCATGATCGACGACTTCCCACGATTCCGCGACTTTGCCGCGGGGAAAAGAAGATCGTTTGAAAACGTCGTTCATGCGGCTTCCGCCCCAGACATAATCCTTGTAAATCGGTTCGAAACGAAACGGATACATGGGGATTTTCTGGAGAGAAATTTCTTCGTTCAAAGCCGCATCGGTGGAAGGGGACATGAATTATCGTTAAATAAATATCGACGCCCGGAGCGTCGACGTTGGGAGAGCAAATGAAGAGCAAACGACATCGGGCGACTCTCCACAATCCCGAGATCGAACGAAAGTTCTACTCCGGTCGGTCGAAACGGCCCCTCGACACGGATACTCTCATTCTATTTTGTAATGAAATTATGTCAAGCGCGACATTTTCACGATCATTTGGAGTACAGGCTTCCAGCCTGTGTCACGCAATGTCGTTAAGCGTTTTTTATGGAGTGTGGGCGC
>JAVBTU010000324.1:0-9722 GCA_031556015.1 Thermoguttaceae bacterium | reverse complement strand
GCATGTCCCGCTGGATCGCTTCCCGGACCCAGGACGTGTACGAATTCGGCTCGTTCGGCTCGCAATCGCCGTCGTTGTCGGGGAGAATCGGGACATGGACGGTCGGGAGCGAGGGAAAAGTCGGAAGTTGCGAATGGAGCGTGGAAAGAGGCGAAGGAGACTCCGTCGGTTTCGTGGAATCGCTCCCCGTTCCCCGTTCCGCACCCCGGGCTTTTCCCAGCCCGTTTTTCTTCACCTCCGGGCTGGGGGCGTGATAGGTCGTCGGATCCTGTTCGGCGGGGGTGTATCCGCGACCTTTTTCCGTGAAAATGTGGAGCAGGACCGGTTCTTCGTAATTACGGACCAGCCGAAGCATTTTCTGGAGTTGCTCGATATCGTGTCCGTCGATCGGACCGATATACCGGAAACCGAGTTCCTCGAAAAGCATCCCGCCCATGAGCCCGGCTTTCAGAGCCGATTTGAAGCGTCCGAGGATCGATTCGGCCGAGCTTTGGAACAATGGAATCCGCCGGAGGAATTGACGGACGGAATATTTCAGCCCGACATACGACTGCGTCATTCGCAATCGGTCGAGGTAGAGCGCGATCCCGCCGACCCGGGGACAAATCGACATTTTGTTGTCGTTGAGGATCACGGTCAGGTTCTTCTTGAGCCAGCCGACGTGATTCATCGATTCGAATACGACGCCGGACGAAAGCGCGCCGTCCCCGATCACGGCGACCGAATGCCGTTCGGCTTCCCCATTAAGCTCGTCGCCGCAGGTCAAGCCGAGAACCGTCCCGATGCTGCAACCGGCGTGTCCGGTCATCATCAGATCGTAGGGACTTTCCGCCGGGTTCGGGAAGCCCATCAGGCCCCCTTTGGTTCGGATCGTGTGCAGTTTGTCGAAGCGTCCGGTCAGGATTTTATGCGGATAACACTGATGTCCGGTATCCCAAACGAGTCGATCCCGCGAAAAGTCGAACACGCTATGCAGCGCGACGCTCAGTTCGACGACTCCGAGATTCGACGCGAAATGAACCGCCCGATGATCCGACAAACGGCAAAGCTCTTCCCGGATTTCCCCGGCAAGATGAGCATACTGGTCGGAATTTAACGCACGCAAATCCTCGGGACCATGAATTCGTGAGAGAACCGGTTCGGACATGAAGGAAGGGAGCAAAGACGGCGCAAGAGAATCGTAGCAGACGGATATTCTAGCACTTTCGACGGTAAAGTGAAGAGGTTGATTTGTCAAACAAATCAATCATTTCGCTTTCGCCCGGTCCGACGCCGCTTTCTCTTTTTCGCCGAGCTTGTCGTAAAAATCGGCGCGAAGCCGGTATATCGGTTTCGCGAGATCGGCGAAGTCTCGATAGATTTCCGCGTTTTCCGCACCGTAGTGCGCCGCTTGCTCCTCCTGGAGCCGGATCGCGGTCGTACAGTCGGCGACCGCTTGGGCGTAATCGTTTTTGCTCGCGTAAACAATCGCCCGGCTCAAATAGTTATCGCTGACGTTCTTCAAGTGAATCGCTTGATTCATGTCGGCAATCGCGGCGTCAAAATCGCCGATACGGACGTACACGTCAGCGCGGACGGTCCAGGCTTTGTCGTTTGTGGGGTCCAACTCAATCGCTTTATTGCAATCGGCCAGGGCTTTTTTCAACCGGGGAGTCATTCCGGGCTCGGCCATCACGAAGCCGTTGGCTTTGCGGACCTCCCAATCTTTATACGTTTCCGCTCGTTTGATGTACGCTTCCGTATAGTTCGGATTCAATCGAATCGCGGCGTCAAAGTCGGCGAGCGCTTTTTCCGGATCGAATTCCCGGCAGCCCCGCTCGTAATAAAAGATAGGATTGTTCGGTTCCAACGCGATCAAGGCCGTGTAATTATTATTGCGAACGTAATTCATACGTAAAGCCGTTTGACCGAGGATCTTTTCGGGAAACATCGCGACAAGCCAAAAAACGGCAAGAATTATTATTCCGTAAGCAGCGAAAACCGCATACCATTTCTTCGACAATTTCATGGAGTCGTCGCTAATTCGTTCGCCGGTTTCTTCAGGCGTATATCGGGCAATCGCTTCTTGGAGCCGCGTTTCGTCGAAATCGGTTTCGTTTTTTTTACGTTGGGCATCATCGGAACGAAAAAGGTATTGAACGAAACACATGAGTCCTATCAGGAAATATATTGTTCCCAAAAACATGCACATACTCAAAAACGTCGAACGAAACCCCGTTTGTCCCGTGACCGCTTCCGAGCAAAAAGCGGCAAACGTCCCTTCCGGACTTTGAAACACGCCGAGCAAGAAAACCAAAACGGCACTACCAGGGAAAAGAATGGAATTGCAGAGAGCTTTTCTTTTTATCGTTTCGGCCCATTTCATGATTCGGGTATAGCACCATACCTGTAAAACAAGCAGCGCAACGCATATTCCCGTCGGAATCGGGCGGCGGTTCCAATCGACGAACACCGAAACCAACCAAACGGCGCCCACGGCGAGAGCGATCAACGCGAATTTTGCGACATACCCCATCGATCCGGCTTGTTTCATGTTTTGAATGGAACCGGGATTGATCAACGTTTTTCCCAGTGCGACTCCAAACGGATCGTCGATCAAAGGGGGCGAAGCGAGAAACGTTTCTTTCGTGCGGCAAAGGCGGATCAACTCCTGCCCGAAAAGATAAAACCCGAACCATACCAAACAGAGAAAAGCAAAGAAGCCGAACGTACAGCCGATGAAAATCGGCCCCGCCGAACCATCCGTGGCGGGTAAGACAAGCGTGAACCCCAGCAGCGTTTCGAGCATCAACATATTGACGACGATCGACCGATGAAAAACATGCACGATATCCGAAACGGAATACGATTTCACCTCATGCCCGGGTAAACCGAGGTCCTGAAGGACGGCTTGCTTGAAAAGGAACAAATTACGACGTACGAATAATTGAGGAAACAATCCCGCCAAAAAAGCGACTATAATAATATGAAGAAAGGATCCCGATAATCGGATCCCCAGTGACTCCGCAATCTTGGGGATATAGGAAACTCCGACACCAAGTGTTCCGCTAAAAATAAAGATAAAAGGGAAAAAAACCATCGTTCCCCAAAAGATGTTGTACACTCGGAGGCGTCGGCTGTTCAGCGTGGGAGCGTTGCGAACACGGGCCCATGTTGTCGTCCAAGCGAGCGAAAACATACCGAGAAAATACGCAAGCGGACCGAGCACCATCCACAACGTCGCCAACCCGAGCGCTGGACCCGTCGTTGCGGGTCCCGTTGTTGCGGTTGCGACAACACCGGTCGCCGTTGCCGCTTCGGCGGCGGTGGAAAGCATTGCGATGCCCGGCAAAGTCGCCAAAACGGCGAGCGTGAACGTTTCGCCCGGGGCGGTTTCGCTCAATACGTCGCAAATGAGCGTTTCGAGCCGCGATTTGAGCGATTTTCTCGCCCGAACGAGCCGCTGCCGGACCGATTCTTCCGAAACGCCGGTCACTTCCGAAATCGCCCGGACCGATTCGCCGCCGCGATAATACAGGATCAGCGTTTCCCGGTATTTTTCGTCGATCTCACCGATTGCCGACCAAATCAGTTCGCTTTGCTCTTTGCGTAACAACTCGTTCGCCGGGTCCGGCTGTTGCGACGGCTGCTCGTCGAGCGTTTCGGTGGGCGTTTCCTGCTTTTTGCGGAACGAACGGTGCGCCAGATTTCGCGCGATCGTGCAGAACCAGCCGGTGATGTTCGACGTGTGCGACAGTTCGCCGAGCTTGTTCCACGCGATCAGAAACGTTTCCTGGGCAAGGTCTTCCGACTTGTGGAAGTCGCCGGTCATGTTGTACGTGATTCCGCTGACGAGCGACTGATAATGCCGCACGACTTCGGCGTACGCCGCCTTGTCCCCCTGCCGGGACAGTTCGATATTTTTCGCGAGGGTTTCGGAAGAGAGCATGGGTTTACGTGAGGGGATGAAATATAAAGGTATAGGGCCACGGTCAATCCGCGCCATTCCGTTAGCGGCGGGGCTTGCCCCGCGTTTGTTCTGTGAAAAGTCGCGTCCTACCAAACGCCCTCAAGAGAAGCCGTCTGCACAGCCCAGCCCGGGGCAAGCCCCGGCGCTAACGGCGTGCTTTCCCAATAAACGCAATACCAAACCAAATTCACCACAATGCCATTTGTATTTAAAAAAGTCCCCCACGTGTGATCGTGTGACACGAATTTTCGCGAAAAGACCAACTTCAAGATTATATCAATGGTTCTACGGTTTTTGCCGGTAGTAATCCCGGTAAAATTATTCGATAATATCAGAAAAGTCTTTCTTTTCATTAAAAAAAAGGTACGCTAGGATGATGATTTTCGATTGCCTATAGCCTTCACACCCTCTATGAACACGGACAACTTCCTGGAACTCCTTGGGAAAAGTGGTTTGGTCACAGAAGACCAAGTCGACGACGCCCTTGCGCTCCTGGACGAGTCCGCGACGAAGCAGCAGTTGGACGACGCCGAATTCGTCGGAAAAGCGCTCGTCGAGCAAGGTTTGATTACCCCTTGGCACTTACGACAGCTTCTCAAACGGCGTTACAAAGGGTTCTTTATCCGGCAATACAAGGTTCTCGGTCTGCTCGGCGCGGGGGGAATGAGTACCGTTTACCTCGCCGAGCACACCCTGATGCACCGCCGGGTCGCGATCAAGGTCCTGCCGAAAGACCGCCTGAAGAAATCCGCCTATCTCGACCATTTCGTTCGGGAAGCCCAGATGATCGCGACGCTCGACCACCCGAACATCGTTCGAGCTTACGACATCGACCGCGAAGACGACATCTACTATATCGTGATGGAGTTTTTCGAGGGGATGAATCTCCAGAAAAAAGTGGAAACGGAAGGCCCGCTCCCGGTTCCCGACATCGTCCTTTACATCCGGCAAGCCGCCGAAGCGCTCGCTTACGCCCATAAAATCGGAATCGTTCACCGCGACGTCAAGCCGGGCAATCTCCTGGTCAACGCGAAAAACCGGGTCAAACTGCTCGATCTCGGTTTGGCGATGATCGACCAGCGGCTTTACAGCGGCAATCTCTCGTCAAGCATCCATGAAGCAAGCGTACTCGGAACCGCCGATTATCTTGCTCCGGAACAGGCGATCAACAGCCAAAACATCGATTCCCGGGCAGATATTTACGCGCTCGGCGGGGTTCTTTACTTCTGCTTGACCGGGCATCCGCCGTTTCCGACCGGTTCGGTTTCCGAACGGCTCCTCGCTCACCAGCAGAAAGAGCCGGCCAGCATCTTGAAAGACCGCCCGAACACGGCGAAGGATCTCGTTGCGATCTGCCGGAAAATGATGGCGAAAGATCCGGACCAACGGCAGCAAACCGCCGACGAAGTCGTCCGCGACCTGGACCGCTGGTTGGTCGATCACGGTCACATTAAGGAAAAAGAAAAGGAAAAAGCACAACCTCCCGCCAAACCGGTTGAAGAACCGAAGCCGCTTGAACAACCGCCGGAACCGAAGGTCGAAGAACGCTCCGAGGAGCCGATGCCCCCGGAACCGGAACCGGGACTGGAGCCCGAGCAGCCGGCGCCGAAGGAAAAACCGGGGCCGTTGCCGCCGCTTTCGATTCCGTCGCGGCCGAATCCGCCGCTTCCGCCGCTCCCACCGACCGGTGGGAAAAGCGGAACATTCGCGCTTCCGAAGTTGACGCTCCCGCCGCTACAGAAAAAGGGGGAGAAACCGAACCTGCCGCCGATTCCCCTGCCGCCGACTCTGCCGTCGGACAAGCCGAAGCCGCTCCCGCCGACGTTGCCGCCGCTTCCGCCGAAAAAACAGGCCGCCGAAACGGAACGAGAACGCAACGAATACCTCACACCCGTCGACGAGAGAAAACCGCACGGAAAATTCGGGGAGGAGACCGCGACAACTTCCGGCGCCGGGGCGCTCGTGTTCGACGACAATCGGGAACTCGTCGTCGATCTGAACGAACCGGATTCGGAGTTGACCGTCAGTTCGTTCGGGATGAAAACCGATATCGATTTGACCGTTCACGAAGAGCCGAAAATCGACGACTCGTACCTGACGCCCGATCCGTCGATGGATTTGGGCGGAAAAACCGACCCCGACATCGAAGCCACGGCGATCTTCGAGACCTTGGAACCGAAGCTGCTTCCGAGGCCGGAACCTGAGCCAAAGCCAAAGCCTGAACGGAAAAAAGAAGAATCGGTCGAGTTGCCGACTCCGACCGCGCCCGTCGACAAACCGGAGGAACCGCCCAAACCGGAATCGGTTAAAGAGGAAATCCCCGTACCCCCCGCTCCGCAAAAAAAACCGGCCCCAAAACCTGTCGCGAAACCGGAGCCGTCCAAGGCGGAACCGGTACAGCAGAAACCGGTCGCGCCGATCGCCGTGAAACCGGCCGCCAAACCGCAGGCTCAGAAACCGCAGCCACAGAAGCCGCAGCCGGAAAAACCGAAGTCGCAGATCCAGGTCGACCAGCCGCAACCGCTCCCGACGGCGTCGGACACGCCGAGTGGTATCATGCGGGTTCCGGGACATTCGAAAGGCGGGGTTCAACGCGTTTTGCCCGGCGCGACCGGTCCGCAAACGACGCCGGGACAGCTCGGCACTCCGGATTCGGGATCGTACACCTTGGTTCCCCAGGAACAGATCGTAATCCAACCTCCGGATCAAGGTCGCAAGATCAAGCCGGAGCCGAAGCCCACGCCGCAAGTTCAGCCGCCGGTCGAAGAAAAACCGCCCGGGGGACCGGGGCTCGACATTTTTTCTCTTGCGACCGATTCGGGGGAAACGGACATCTTCCCGATCGCCGGAGAAGAGCCAAAGCCTCGTCTTGCCGCTTCGGCTGCTCCGCGAACCGGAACGACGACGGCCGGCAAAACGACCGGGAAAAAGAAGCAACTGACCGACGACGATTACGACAAGATGCTCACGAATTTCGTTTCGTCGCAAATGCCCGTGAAAAAAGGGGACGAAAACGATCCGGCCGTACTCCAGGCGGTCGAAGAACTCAAACGGCAGGAGGAAGCGAAGAAAAAGGCGGAAGAGGAAAAACGAATCGCGGAGGAAAAAGCGTTCCTCGAACGAGCGAAAAAAGCGAAGCTCGAGCGTGAACGCAAAGAGAAAAAATCCCTCGTCCAAAAAATCGGTACGATGGCCGGTATCACGTTGAAACCGGCTTTGAAAAAAGAGCTGGAAATGGAGGAAGTGCGCGGCCCGGTCGCCGCGCCCCGTCCGGAAAAGACGCCGACCTGGCTCGAAACGGTCCCGTTTTGGTTCTGGATCGTGTTCGGGTCCTTCATCGTTTTGACGGTCATCTTCGCAATCCTGCTCGCCGTCGGCGGAGGAAAGTAGAATCGTCAGCGCGGACCCCGCGGCCCACAAACAGGGCACTTTCCACCGTGTGCGAGAGTCCCGAACTCCGTGAATCGGTTCGTCCACAGGTCGAACGAAAAGAGGCCGGGCCGAATCGCGTCGGAGTTGCCGCTGAGGATTTTCATCGCTTCCATTGCCTGGAGCGAAGCGGTGAACGAAACGGTCGGGCCGAGGATTCCATGCTCTTCCATCCCGGAAACGTCGAGCCGGCTCGAATTCGGATCTTCGTCGGCGGACATCAGACATTCCAGGCAGGGGGTTTGGCCTGGTATCACGACGACGATCTGCCCCGAAGAACCGAGAACTCCGGCGGAAATCAAGGGAATCTCTCTTTCGACGGCGATTCGGTTCAGAAGAAACCGGGTCCGGAAATTATCGGTTCCGTCGATCAGCAGGTCGACGTCTTCGACGAACGCGCCCCTGTTCTCATCGGTCAAACGCAACGAAATCGGCTCGATCCGGACTTCGTGATTCGCGGCGGTCAGAACCCGGGTCGCGGCATCGACTTTCAGCGTTTGTTCTTCCGCGTCGGTTTCCTCGAAAAGAAGCTGTCGATGCAAATTGTCGAGCTGGACGCCGTCGAAATCGACCAGCTTGAGCGTTCCGACCCCGGCACGGCAAAGCAGGTTCGCGACCATTGATCCGAGCGCTCCGCAGCCGCAAATCAAAACGGTGGAATTGCGCAACATCTCGTGCCCGCCCGGACCGAAGGGGGCGAATGTCGTTTGACGGCGGTATCGGGCGAAAGAGGGTGATTGCATCGGAAGAGGGCGGTTTTGGGATCCGCTGTAAAACGACGAGCAAATTTATGAAAACGGTATCGTTATGTCATTCTGAGGTACTCCGAAGAATCTGGTTTCAATCGGCACACACGTTCAATGCGTGTTGGCAAGATACACCAGATTCTTCGCTCCGTGAGTACACTGCGCTCAGAATGACAAAACTTACCCACAAATCCATCAAACCCTCCGGAAATCGATTTCCCGGGCGTCGGGGTCGGCTTTGACGACTTCGACGCGGAGTCGGTCGCCGAGCCGGAATTCGTGGTTCGTGCGGCGTCCGACAATCGAACGGGCCAAGCGGTCGAAGCGGTAGTTGTCGTCCGCAAGCGAAACGATCGGAATGAGTCCTTCGGCGGGAATCTCGATTCCTTGCACGAAAATTCCGGACGGATTCATCCCGGTGATCACGGCGTCCAACTGCATACCGAGAGTCCGACTCATGAAGTCGATCAGCTTCAACTTGACCAAGTCCCGTTCGGCGTCTTCGGCCCGGCGTTCGCGTTCGCTGCAATGGAGTCCGAGTAGGTACAGCGAAGAGTTGTCCCTCTTCTTGCGTCCTTCACTCCACAACAGTCGATGCACCGTTAGGTCGGGATACCGCCGAATCGGCGACGTGAAATGCGTATAGCAGTCGCTCGACAACGCGTAATGCCCTTCCTCTTCCGGGGAATACACGGCCCGCTGCATCGCGCGGAGCAGGGAAAATTGGACCGCCGATTCCGCGGTTGTTCCTTTCGTTTTGTCGAGAATCCGCTGAATCACAAAACGGCTTTCAAGCAGTTCTTCCGGTTCCAGATCGTCGAGCTTCATGATCCGGAGGAAATCGGTAAACTCCTTGATCTTGCGATAGGACGGATTTTTGTGAATTCGTCGCAAAAACGGAACGTCTTTGGCCGCAAGATGTTCGGCAACCGCTTCGTTGGCGCTGAGCATGAACTCCTCGATCATCTGGTTCGCTTCCCGCTGAACTTCGGCGTGCGCACCGACGACTTTTCCGTCGTCGTCCAGATCGATCTTGATGTCCGGCATATTCATCTCCAGCGCCCCCCGACTTTTCCGCCGGGCACGAAGGATGCGGGACAGTTCGAACAGGCTGTCGAGGAGACGGCAGATGTCAGACGGCAGACGGCAGGATTCTAAAGAAGCTCCCAAGCCGCTCCCCTCTCTGTCCTCTGAAGTCTGCCGTCTGCCGTCTTTGTATTCCTGTACCTCGTCGTAGTTCAGCCGGGCCGTGCTGCGGATCGCGGATTTGCGGATCATGGTGTTGCAGCGGACGCCGTCGGGGGTGAACTCCATGAAGACGGAGTTGGTGAACCGAACCTTGTTCGGCTGGAGCGAAGCGAGCGAATTGCAGAGCACTTCCGGAAGCATCGGTATCACGCGGTCCGGCAGGTAAACGCTGGTTCCACGGTCCCGGGCGTCCAAGTCGATCGGGGATCCTTCGGGAACGAAATGCGCAACGTCGGCGATGTGAACGACGAGCAGCCAATGTCCGTTGTCCATTTTGTCGAGCGAAACGGCGTCGTCGAAATCCTTGGCGTCAAACGGATCGATCGTGATCGCGACCTGATGCGTCAAAT
>JAVBTU010000472.1:0-15068 GCA_031556015.1 Thermoguttaceae bacterium | reverse complement strand
ATCGGTTTCCTCGGCGCCGGACAGATGGCGTCCGCGTTGGGGGGCGGATTCGTTCGCTCCGGCATCGTGACGGCTCAACATGTTTTTGCCTATGACGTTTCCGGCGACGCACTTGCAAAATTTGCACAAACCGTCGGCGGTACGATTTGCGGGTCGCTCGAAGAACTTGTGCATAAATCGGATATCGTTTTTCTCGCCGTCAAGCCGCAACAACTCGACGAACCGCTCGCTTCCATTCGAGCCGTTCTCCGGAAGGATAACGGAAAATCGTCGAAACTGTTCGTTTCGATTGCCGCAGGAATCTCCTTGGCATATCTTTCGGAAAAGCTCGGTGAGACCGTGCCGATCGTCCGCGTGATGCCGAACACGCCTTGCCTGGTCGGTTGCGGTGCCAGCGGTTTTTGCTCGTCGAAGCACGTGTCCGAGGCGGATGTTCAGACGGTTCAAACGCTTCTGGAAACCGTCGGCGTCGCCGTTCGGGTTCCGGAGCGTTCGATCAATGCGATCACCGGCCTTTCCGGTTCCGGCCCGGCGTTCGTCTACGTGATGATCGAAGCGATGGGCGACGCCGGCGTCAAACTCGGCCTGCCGCGTGACACAGCAACGAAACTCGCCGCGCAGACGCTCCTTGGAGCCGCGGAAATGGTGCTGCAAACCGGCGACCACCCGGGCGTACTCAAAGATCGCGTTGCTTCCCCCGGCGGCACCACGATCGCCGGCCTGGTCGCTCTCGAAAACGCCGGCTTACGCTCCGCCCTCATCGCCGCCGTCCTCGCCGCCGCGCAACGAGCCGAGGAACTGGGATGAATGATGCCGTAGAGGACGGGTTTTCCGACTTCGACTGTTGTCCATAATATTGACATAAAACCTCTCGCGAACTAGAATGCCGGAAAGAAGAGATGACCGTTGAGAAACCTTCCGTCTATTTGGAGCCGTCGTTCATCAGCATGTTGACGAGTCGACCGACGGCTTTTGTTACCACGGCGGGGATGCAACAATTTTCCATCCTTTGGTGGGAAAAATGTCGCGAAGATTTTCGACTTTTCGTGTCGGATCTGGTGTACGACGAGATATCACGCGGTGACGCCGAAGCTTCGACCAGGCGATTGCGAATCGTCGAGGATCTGCCTGTTCTGGAAATGAATCAGGATGTTCGACGTTTAGCCGACGAAATCATTCGTCATCATGCCATTCCTCGCAAAGCGATCGGTGATGCAGGCCATGTCGCCTGTGCGACGATTCACGGGATTGATTATATCTTGACATGGAACTGTCGTCACATCGCCAACGAAATTCGAAAACCCTTGATCGAGCAACGGATTCGCGAGAACGGCTACAAACCGCCCGTCCTGACGACACCACAGACTTTATTGGGGGAACATTATGACATCAATCTTTATTTACGACCCGAATAACTGGGAAGACCCGGTCATGCAGGAACTTCATTGGCTGCGGGCCGAACGGGCCGCGGAGTTCAACTACGACGTTGAAGCTCTTCTTGAGGATAGTGCCAAACGCGGAAAAGCCGTCCGTGAACGGTGTGAACGCCAAAAGAAGAAACACGAACTTCAACTTCGGGAATTGGATCATTGATTATTGCGCCGTACGAGAACCTGGTGATCGACAATTTTTTCCATGCTATTTCGTTTCGCTTATCGTTGTTTGACCGAAGTGTCGCTTCGCCTGAATTACAAGGCGGGACGACTTTGGGTCTGGAAAGGGCTGTTCGCGTTGCGAGCCTATCGCAAGCGGTTGGCGAGGAACGAATTGTTTCCTCCGTTTCTGTTTTTCGCGCTCACCAACGCCTGTAATTTGCGGTGTCGCGGCTGCTGGATCGCGACGCAGGGGAAACCGGATTCGCTCCCCTTTGACGCCGTCGACCACGCGATCCGGGAAGCGGCGAAACAGGACGTTTACTTCCATACCCTGCTCGGCGGCGAACCGTTTTTGTACCCGCGAATTTTCGAGTTGATCGAAAAGCATCCGGAGTGTTATTTTCAGATTATCACCAACGGCGGTTTCTTCACCGACGAAAACGTCGAGAAAATCAAACGCCTCGGAAACGTCTCGCCGCTTTTGAGCATCGACGGGCTTGAGGAAACGAACGACGCCCGACGTGGTGCCGGCTCCTACGCCGCCGCGATCGAAGGGGCGAAAAAGCTGCAAAAGGCGAAGATTCTCTATGGCGTCGCAACGGTCGTGACCGGCGCGAATATGCGGGAATCGTTGACCGAACAATACGTGCAGAAGTTCATCGATCTCGGCGCGATGTATTTGTGGTACTACGTCTTCCGTCCGGTCGGCGCGGATCCGGCGCCGGAACTGTGCGTCGGCTCGGAGAAGATGCGGGAATTGCGTACCAATCTGCTCGAACTTCGCAAAAAAATGCCGATCATCCTGATCGACACTTACTGGACCGCCGAAGGACAAGCCGTCTGTCCCGCCGCGAAAGGGCTCGGCTTTCACATCGGTCCGAAAGGGAGCATCGAGCCGTGCCCGCCGCTTTCGATCGCGAGGGAGTTTATCACCGACAACGACGGCGATCTTTTCAAGACGATCAACGCAAGCGGATTTCTGCGGAATTTTCAGCGGTTCGTGAGCGATCGTTTTCCGGACGAAAGCGGTCAAGGTTGTGTCATTCTGGAGAATCCGCATGAATTGGCCGGGTTTATCCGGTCCCAAAACATATATGACACCAGCGGTCGCGATTTGTGTCGCGAACTGGATGCGAGCGAACCGAAATCGTCGCACCGCATGGAAGATGCGATCGCGGAGGATTTTTGGCTCTACAAGGTTTTGAAGAAAAACCTGTTTTTCGGGATGGGCGGATACGGGTGATCGGCATCATTCTTTCGGTCGTATCATTTTCCAGGGATCGAGCGCTTCGTCGAGTACTTCGGGGGGGGCGACCTGTTCGGCGTCACAGATTTCGCGAATCGTTTTGTCTTCGCGGAACGCTTTCTTGACGATCATGGCGGCTTTTTCGTAACCGATAACGGTATTCAAACCGGTCGCGATCGCCAGGCTTTTCTCGACCCCTTCGAGGCATTTGTCGCCGTTGGGTTCCATCGTTCGGAGGCATTTTTCCTCGAACAACGACGCGGCGCCGGCCAGGAGCGAAACGCTTTCCAGCGCGGCGTCGGCCAGGAGCGGCATCATGATGTTCAACTGAAACTGTCCGCCGACCGACCCGGCCAAGGCGATCGTGGTGTCGTTTCCGATCGCTTTGGCGGCGGCTTGCATGAGACTTTCGCACAGGACGGGGTTGACCTTGCCCGGCATGATGGAGCTGCCCGGCTGGAGGTCGGCGAGCAGGATTTCATGGAACCCGCAACGTGGCCCCGAAGAAAGAATACGAATGTTGTTCGCGACATTCAAAAGCGTGACCGCGACGCTTTTGAGCAGTGCGTGGGACGCGACCAGACCGTCCCGCTGGGCGTTCGCCTCGAAATGGTCAACCGCCTCGTGAAAGTGAAGCCGCGTCTGGTCGGCAATCAGTTTCGAGACTTTCGCGCCGAACATCGGATGCGTATTGATTCCCGTTCCGACGGCCGTACCACCGACCGGGAGTTCCAGGAGCGGCTCGATCGCCAGTTTCGCCCGCTGTGACGCCAGTTCCATTTGCCGGGCCAGTCCGCCGATTTCCTGCCCGAGCGTCAGCGGCGTCGCGTCGGCCAGGTGAGTCCGTCCGATTTTCAGGACGTCGCCCCATTTTTCCGCTTTCTTCAAGAGCGTCACGGCACACCGCTGCACGGCGGGGATCAGCTTCGTGTGGATCGCGACGGCGACGGCGACGTGAATCGCGGTCGGGAAAGTGTCGTTCGTACTTTGTCCGTAATTGACGTGATCGTTCGGGTGGATCGGTTTGCGGTCTTCGAACCGACTTTGCCCGAGAAGCTCGGCGGCCCGATTGGCGATCACCTCGTTGGCGTTCATGTTCGAAGAGGTGCCGGACCCCGTTTGATAAACGTCGACGGGAAACTCGGCGTCGAATTCCCCTTTGTAAACTTCCCAAGCCGCGTTGATCAAAGCGTCGGCCTGTTCGAAGGAGAACGGCTCCTTGTCGGCGTTTTTCAAAAGTCCGAGCTGCTGGTTGACCGTCGCGGCGGCCCATTTGACCAGGCCGATCGCATGGATCAATTCCGGCGGAATCTGCCGACCGGAGATCGGAAAATTATCGACGGCCCGCTGCGTTTGAGGGCCGTAATAAGCGTTACGGGGGATTTTGACTTCCCCCATGGAGTCCTGTTCGATTCGCATGTCGATCCGTTTATTCGTTAGCGGCGTGGGCTTGCCCCGCGTTTGAGAAGTGTCATTTCGCCGTTCGAAAGTCAGAGCTGCGCACGGCTCTACTCCGGCAATTATACAGGATCTTTATTTCACGAAAACCGGGAGAAAACGTGCGTCCTCTCGAGCCGGAGCTTCCAAGAAAGTGCGAGTGTTTTTTGCCGACTTTCATCTTCCCGCGGTTTCCTCTATAATCTTTCGATGTTGGGAGGGACTCACCACCGTCCGATTGATTTCACCCGCACACAGAGAATCCAATCATGTCGAGAAACATACTGACTTTCCTCTTCGTATGCTTCTGTTCGGCGGCCTTCGGGGCCGAACGAAGCGTTCTGCAATCGCCGCTGCTTTTCGTGAAGCGGTACAATTACCAAGGGCTCCACATTTACGACACGTTTTACCAATGGCGACCGGGCGGGGGAATTTACATCCTTGAGAATCCCGCCGACCCGCCGGAAAAGCATCGGATCCGCCCCGTGATCGATCCGACGACCCCCGTCACGCTCGGCGAAGGACTCTATTTCGATCCGTCGCTCTCCTATGACGCGAAGAAGATGCTCTTCTGCTTCAAGGGATCGCCGCACGGGAACTCCGTGATCTACGAAATCGGCCTTGACGGCAAGGGACTGCGGCAGATTACGAATCTCGACAACAACGGTAACCCGTACAAAGGTTCCGGCGGAGGGCAGCACGACGTCAAGCCGTGCTACTTGCCGGACGACCGAATCGTGTTCTGCTCGACCCGATACAGCGGACTCGTTCCGTGCGCCAACAACGGCGTCACGATTTTGCACGTGATGAACAACGACGGCTCCGAAATCCATACGATTTCCGTCAACAACGTCACGGAATTCGATCCGACCCCGCTCCCGGACGGACGGGTCCTGTTCGGACGTTGGGAATACATCGATAAAAACGCCTTGACGATCCAGAGTCTCTGGACGGTCCTCCCCGACGGAACGAACGAAACCGCTCTGTTCGCGAACAACATGGTCTTTCCCGAAGCGGTGCTCCAGGCGAAACCGGTTCCCGGCGCGGAGCATTTGATCGTCGGAACGTTCGCCCCGCACAACGCGCCGCCGCGAGGAAGCATCGCGATGATCGACACCCGGCTCGGTAAAAACGACGAAAAAGCGATCTTCAATTTCGAGCATCCCGACCGACCGACGTTCGATCGCGGCGAATCGTGCGATCCGACGGCGCTCGATGAAAACGTCGTTCTCTACAGCGGCGTTCCGGACGAACCGAGCGCCCCGAAAATCGGCAACGACACCCCCGGCGGCGGTCGCAGCAATCCGAAACTCAACGCCTTGATGCTCATCGATCGGGAAGGAAAGAAAACCGTCGTCCTGAGCGACACGAAACTCGATCTGCACAATCCGATTCCGATTGCTCCCCGGGTGCGCGAACGTCAGATTTCCGATACGACCGACCGCACGAAAATCACCGGCAGTTTCTTCGTTCACGACGTCTACGCGGGGAACCCCGGCGTCGCGCCGGGAACGATCAAGTGGTTGCGGGTCGTCGAAGAAACGTCCCGAGTCAGCGAAAGTCCCGGCGGAACCTGGATGAACCAGACGTTTTCGATTTCCGCCGCACTCGCCTGGAGTCCGAAAATTTACCACGGAATCGTTCCCGTCGAAGAGGACGGCTCCGTTTATTTCGAGGCTCCCGCCGGGCGGTCGCTGAATTTCCAGCTTTTGGACAACGATTATCGGCTCGTGCGAAGCATGAGAACGTTCATCCAGGCCGCGCCGGGAACGACGCGTTCCTGCATGGGGTGTCATGAGTACAAATACGGAACGACTCCGGCGGTCAGCGAATCGCGACTTCTCGGGCGCGATCCGATCAAACTTCACGACGAATCGTGGGGCAGCGGGTATCTCGATTACACGAAACAGGTGCAACCGATTTTGGACAAGCATTGCGTATCGTGTCACGGCGGCGAAGTGAACATCGCCGGCGGACTCGACCTGACCGGCGGTTGGACCGAGCTGTTCAATATCAGCTACGAAAATCTGACCGCCCGCCGCGAAAAACAGTATATCGCCGATTTGATCCAGGGAATCTGCTGCATGAACGGGACCGCATACTGGTCGTGCAAAATTTTCGATCCGTACGAACACGGCAGCGGCAACGCCCCGCTCGTCGACATCCTGCTCAAAGATCCGCACAAAGAAACGGTCGGGCTGTCCGACGCCGAACGCGAACTCCTGTTCACCTGGATCGACAGCAACGGTCTGTACTTCGGAACGTGGGACTACACGAAAACCGGCGCGTTCGCCCGGGAATACAACGTCGGTCGGGAAGAACTCAAGGGCGTGATGAAAGAAGCGGGCTGCGTGAAGTGTCACGCGGACGAAAACGGCAACATCCGCCGGTTCGACGACTGGATGAATCTCGAAACGCCGGAATTCAGCCGCATTTTACGGGCGCCGCTTCCCGATTCGAAACTCAAGGGAACGCCGGAAAACGGATACGGGCTCGGGCTGTGCCGCGATCGGAAAGTCGCCCAGAATTTCAGCAGGCTCGGACTTATGTTCCAAAGCGGATACGAACATGCCGTGAAAAATCTGGACCAATTCCCGACTCAGGTGTGGGAAGACTGGAACGAGCAACAGAAAGGGGAACCGGTGGTTTCCTTCGCGTCGATTAATGATCCGACGTATCAGAAAATGCTCAAGATCATTGAGGAAACACGAACCCGGCAACTTGCCAATCCACGCGTCGATATGCCGTATTCGAACGAAATCGGCGACGGTGTCACGGCGGGGCGATTCCGGCAGGTGATCCCACAACCGCTTCCGGAAGAAACGCCGAAGCTGATCGCCGAAGTCGACGACGAAGGATACGTCCGATTCCAATGGGAATGCTCCTGCCGGACGATCGGGCTGATTTTCGAGATTCACCGCTCGGACAAACCGAACTTCACGCCGACCAAAAGTTCGCTATTAGGGCGTACGGAGCGGTTCGAGTTTACCGACAAAACCGCCGTGCCGGGAAAATCGTACTACGCGTTGGTTCCCGTAACGGACCCGGCGGAAACGTGCGGAACATGTAAAAGCGGCGCGGTACTCGATTATCGCGATTCGCTTTCCACGTTCATCGCCGAAGCGGGGGGTGTCAATATCCCGATGCAAAAGCGAATCGAGGACCGCTGCCCGCTCGCGATGATCGAACCGATGAAAGGGGACCCGACCTGGACGGAAGTCGAAGTTCCGAAGCTGAAAAAACCGGAACCGCCGAAAAATCTCCGCGCGACCCCGGCGCCGGGAAAATTGACGATCGAATGGGATATGGACCGCCCCGGCGAATATCAGTACCAGGTCGACGATTACGAACCGATCTTTGAAAACAGGGTCGAAATTTCCGGCGAGGACAAGGAAACGACGTTGACCGTTCGCGCGATCGGGCGGTTGGGCGAGAAAAGCGAGCCGGTTTCGATCACGGCCAAACCGCTGCCGATCGACCGGACGCCGATTTTCGTACTCGCCGACATGTTCGACCGGGGCAAGCTGCAAGGCGAAGCCGTTTGGGAAAACGGCGTCCTCGATCTTGCGAAAGGGGGATACATCGAGTTTCCGCCGGATGAAAAACGGAACGTCGGCGGGCAGTTTTCCGTCGAATTCGAGGTGAAGTTCGATTCCGTGAACGAGATGCCGCTGCTGGTAAGCAACGGTTCGTGGAATCAGGCGGGCTGGTTCGTGCAGAAATTCGGCGGCGGCTTCCGGTTCCACTTCGGCGGAATCGACTGCGACGGCGGCATCGCGACCACCGGCAAGTGGACGAAGCTGCTCGGAACCTACGACGGTAAAAAGATCCGGCTCTACCAGGACGGGAAACTCGTCGGTGAAACAAGCGGCGGCCTTAACACCGCGCCGTGGCCCGGAAAACTGTTGATCGGCCAGTACAGCGCCGGAGTCGGTCCGTCCTTTCAAACGAAAGGACAAATCCGAAACGTCGCGGTTTACCGTTGCGTGCGATAAGGGGGCGGTAATCAATAAGGAACAGTGTCAAAACAATTACCGCATTTGCTCTCGGAAATCACCCCTCGCTTACGTTTGGGGCTGGTATTGAATGCGGAATTTAATATGCCGCTGTTTCTTACGACCCAATTTGCGTGCAATGCGTAAAATTTGTTTCGCCGAATCAGTCTTGCTTTACGCTTTTTCACCTGATACAATAAAGATCGGGTTGGGAAGTGAGCTCTTTTTTCAGGGACGTGAAAGGAACGACGGAATCACGGCGTCGTTCCGCGGTGGGTGTTATCGCCGTGGTGATGTTTCGTTGCTTCATGTCTTATTCCAACGGACTGAATTTCCTCGAATCCAAGACGAAAGTCCTCGAACTGTCCAACGAGTTCGGGGCTCGGCTCGCGGTTTGCCCGCTCTGGAACGGTCGGGTGATGACCAGCACCTGCAACGGCCTGGATGGAGACAGTTACGGCTTGATCGACGTGTCCGCGATCGAAAAACCCTCCGTCGGCAAAGAGTTTCCACGCGATTTCGGCGGGGAAAACCAGTTTACGCTTTCCCCGGACGGCGGACCGTTCAGCGTGTACTACCAGACGGCCCCGACACTCCATTCCCCGTTTTCACCGGAAGGAATTTCGATCCCGACCGGTTATACCGAAGGGGCATTCGAGGTCGACATCAACGACCCCGCCCGCGCGATCCGGATGCGGCGGTCTTTGTCGCTCACAAACCTTTCCGGCGCCGGCTTCGATTTGAACGTGATCCGTTCGATACGCCTTTTGACCGACTCGGATTTGGGCGAAGTGTTTCCGGGAGCGGCAATGGTTGCGTTGGAACATCCGGAAGTCTCTTTCGTTTCCTACGAAACGACCAACACGTTGGTCAATGCGGGCACGGCGTTTTCCCGCAACACGGGGTTGATTTCGATCCAGCTTCGCTGCATGCTCAACGCGACGCCGTTTTCCACGATGATGATTCCCTTCCGTCGGGGAAACGAAGATGAAATCGGGCCGCCGGTCCAGTCCGACTTTTTCGGCGTTTCCTCCCGAAAACGATTGCACCTGTTACCCAGCGTCGCCCTCTTTCGCGCGGACGGCCAAATGCGAGGCGCCGTCGGCGTCTCCCGACGCCGGGCACTGCCCTATTGCGCGTCGATCGATTTCCGGGCCGGCGTTTTGACGATCCTTTCGTTCAATTTGCCGACCAATCCCTCCCGTTGTCTCTACATGAGCAACGATTTTTTCGAAACTCGCGGCGACGTTTCTCCGCTCGATTTCGTCAGCTCCCGCGAATTTTATTTCAAAAACCTCGCGGAAAAACAAGCGGCCGAGCACGAAAAACAGGTCCAAACGCTTCACCAGGATAAACCGAATCCGATGCCGGAATTTCGAGGGCATCTGACCGGTTTGGCGCACGAATTGCGCGACAACGACCCCTACGCCGGTGAGGTCATCCGCGCGTACAATCACGGCCCGATCCTTCTGAAAGACGAAAACCCAATTCCCTATTTCGAACTCGACACATTTTCGCCGGCCCGGGAATTGAAAAAGGGGGAGTCGATCACGCACACGCAATACACGACGCATATCAGCGCCGACGCGAAAACGCTCGGGTACCTGGCCAAAACGATCATGCAGATCGATGTCAATCGTGTTTTCGAGACGATGCAAACGTAAAGAGCCGGGGATGAAGCACAGCGCAATCCCCGGTTGCCGTCAGTGACAGCACCCTCTCGCCCCACAGCATGGCATGGGTTGTTCGCGACACATTTCACTCGCTCCGGGGCAACTCGGTCCCGCGGAATGCGACGCGGCGGGAACGCTCATCTGTCGCGACAAATTTCCACTGCCGCACTCCGGACAGCGCGGCTGCTGATCACCGCGAACCAAAAGCTCAAAATCTTTGTGACACTTGGAACAGGTGTATTCGTATAAAGGCATGGCGGGAGGTAATTATGAATTATGAATTATGAATTATGGACCGCCGTCTGCGGAACGATCCATTGACCCTATCATACCATAATCGGTTTTTGCCAAAATGGGGCGTTTTCGCCAGGGGGACACGTGCGCACCCGTTCTCTCGCTTAGCAATTGCACACGCTGGAAAAAGTGGTAGAATTCGTGTCTACGTTTGTTTTGTGTTTTTTCAAAATCCCGTTACTCGAATTATTTTCGTTTCCACGTTCGACCGTCAATGATCTATCTTGCCGTACTCGGATTGGCGTTGGTATTTTTTTCATCGCTTTGCGTCGTCTCCTTCCGGGAATTCTCGCGACATCAACTTGAGGACCTCTGTCAGTGGTGGGGGAAAGATACACGCCTCGGCCGAATTCTCAAAACTTATGAACGGATGGCCGTTTCGGCGGAAACGTTTCGGGTGATTTTCGCGGTCGTCACTTTTGTCAGCGGATTTTCCGCCGTTCTTCCGTATTTTTCCCAACTGCGGCTGCTCGACGTCGAATCGCCCTGGGCTTACTCCGTGGAATTCGTCGGCTTCGTCCTGCTGGGGACGCTGGTCATGTTGTTCGCCGCCGTTTGGATTCCGTCGGCCGTTGCCGATCTTTGGGGGACGCCGATCGTGTTTTACACCTTCCCGCTTTGGGAAGTTCTCACGACGCTTCTCTATCCGCTGGAGTTGGTTCATGTCTTTTTCCAGATGTTCTTCCAGCGTCTGGCCGGGCACCGTCCGGGTACGAGCGACGAAGAACAATTCGAGGAAGAAATCCGCACGATCGTCACCGAGGGGCATCGCGAGGGACTCCTGGAAGAAGACGCCCGGGAAATGATTGAAAGCGTGATCGAAATGGGAGACGTCTCCGTTTCGGAAATCATGACGCCCCGGACCGATACGGTTTTCATTGCCGCGACGCTCTCCTGGGAAGAATTGCTCGCCCAGGTGATTTCGATCCCGCACTCCCGGATCCCGGTGTTCAACGATAACCGCGACGATATCATCGGCGTGCTTTTCGTCAAGGATCTGATTCCCGAACTGGCGAAAAAGGTCGAAGACCGGATCCCCTGGACTTCGCTGCTGCGGTTTCCCCATTTCGTTCCGGAAACGAAACCGGTCGACAAGCTGTTGCAGGAATTTCAAAATTCAACGCAACCGCAGCTTCACGGGAGCGAAATCAAGCCGTCCCGACACATGCACATCGCGATCGTGCTGGACGAGTACGGCGGTGTTTCCGGGCTGGTCACCCTGGAGGATATTCTCGAGGAAATCGTCGGCGAAATCGTCGACGAACACGATCCGGTCGCGGAAAACGAAGAAATCCGGGAAATCGAACCGAACGTCTACGAGGTCCTTGGAAAGGTACACTTGGACGAACTGAACGACCAACTCGACATCGGTTTGCCGGAAGAAGAAGATTACGACACGATCGGCGGATACGTCTTTTCCACCTTGGGCCATATCCCGCAAGTCAACGAAACGCTCCTGTTTGAAAAGGACAACAAACGGTTTCGATTCGTCGTTCTCGAAGCGTCCAAACGACGCATCGAACGGCTTCGCATCGAAACCGGAAACGGTGAAAGCGTTTGATCTCCGAACGCCGGAACATTTTTGTTTCGCGATGCTATATTGATATCCGAAGAAGTCGATGGAAATCCAAACAATCAACCCCGAGCGGCTGATGCGGAGCCGTTGTGTCGTTTTCGATTTGGACGGCACTCTTTGCGATACGGAAGAGGACATCTACACGTCGTTCCACAATGCGGTCCGGGAATGCGGGCTCGAAATCACCGATGCGAGCCGGCTGAGAATCGGTCCGCCGCTTAAAGAGATGATTCGCTTCGCCGTCGGCGAACAGGTTGAGTCGGACATGATCGAGCGCATCTCGGCCACGTTTCGGAGAATCTACACGGAATGCGATTTTCCCACGTCCCCGCTTTATCCGGGCGCGTGGGAATTGTTGCACAGGCTTCGGGACGCGGAGATTCCGTTGGCGGTAGCGACGCTCAAACGGGAAGCGCCGACGCGAAGGCTCCTGGAAAAAAAGGGCATTTTGCCTTTTTTTCGATCGGTTTACAGTTGCGACAGCGGCGGAGAAGCGTGGACCAAGGAGCGGATGCTTGTATCGATTCTGGAGGAAGCGAACGCTCAAGCGACACAAACGATCTTTTTCGGCGATTCCACGGGCGATATTCAATCCGGCCGCGCCATCGGAACCGCGACCGTTGCCGTCCTGTACGGTTATGGAGACGGGTCGGAACTTTTGGCGTCCAAACCCGACTTTATCTGCGAGGATTTGACGGAGTTGATTTAAAACACATACTGCGGAATTTTCATCAATTCACCGCCTTTGAGTGCGGAGCGGTGGGCGACGATCCCGGAAACGGTTAAGTTTAACGCGGAGCCGACGTGAACGAGCGGCTTACGATTTTGGAGAATCGCTTCGACGAATTCGTTGCCCAAATATCCCTGCGATCCGCCGTGTCCGCCGGCTTCGACGCCCGGAGGAAGGGCCGGTTTTTTCAAGTTCAGTTTTTTGACCAGTTCCGCGGCTTCCGGCGTTGCCGGGGCGAAGCTGCCGTGCCAGAACGCCCCTTTTTCGCCCGAATTGCGGCCTTGTTCGCCGTGCATCTCCGGCATGTCCCAGCAGACGGCCATTCGGGCCATTCCCCCTTCGCTCGTTCGAAACAGCGCGATTTCCGAGCCGAACGGGTTTCGGTAAACGTTGTTTTCCGGTCGGTATCGCTCCGAATTCCCGACGTGTCCCATGCAGGACACTTCGGTAAAACTCCCGCCCGTTACGTTAATGTAATACGCGTTCGAATGCGTCGGATAATACTGCGGCGGCAGCCCGATTCGCCAGCCTTTGTACGAATCGAGCTGCTCCACGGAATGATGGTAATATTCCCCTTCGGTATAAATCATCTTCCCGAAGCCGCCGACGTTGTAGATTTCGCGGCAAGCGTACACGTCGTCGTGATACGCGGAGGTTTCGAACATCATGTAAACCAGTCCCGTCTTTTTCACGGTTTCCAGCAGTTCGTCCGCTTCCTCCAGATTCCCGAATACGGCCGGGACCGCCGAGGCGACGTGTTTGCCGCGTTTCATCGCTTCGATGCAGTGTCGAGCATGCGCCGGAGCGTCCGTCGCGACGAAAATCGCTTCGATGGTGTCGTCCAGGATCATCTTTTCGAGGGACTCGAATTTCTTCGGGCATTTGACCCGTTTCGATAACGCTTCGCAGCGATCCGGAATCAGATCGCTGACGCCGACGACTTCGACGTTCGGATGGTTTTGCAGGCCGAACTCCGCGGAGAACTGGCAAAGACCATAGCCGACCAGTCCCATCCGGATTTTTCGATCGCTGACCGGTTTCCATACGGAGGTTTGATCGACGTCCGTGTGCGTCTGATCGAATCCGGCAATCTCTTTCGGTCCCTCCTGGGCGAATACGGTCGCGGTACTCAATGCGGCGACCCCGGTTCCTAATGCGGTCCCGGCCAAAAAACGGCGTCTGTTCATTTTCATGGTGTTAAGCGGGTTGATCGTGTGAAGGATTCTCAAAGGAAGGAAACGTCGGTATTGTATCATAATCCCGGAACACGGCGTTGTCGACCTTTGAACGTGGAATCAATAGTTAGCCCCGTCGCCTGCGACGGGCTGCGCGAACGAATCACCTCACTGTGGTTCGCAGGCGAACCGGCTATACCATTCAACGTTAAAAAAGTGATTTTTCTTTTTTAACCGGTAGTCCGCTTGTATGGGTGTTTACACGGTTTATCGACAGGACAAAACATCACATTTATGGCGGTGTGGTGTATAACGGGTAAATCGAGGATTGGTGATCTCCCCATGTGGATGGAAATTGGGTAGAATGGGAAAGCCGGTTCAATTGAAATATTTTTCTCCATCCCTTCCTGAGAGACCATGCGTAAAAGTTGTTGCCCCATTCATCCGTTTCGCGTTCTTGTTTCGATCATGTTTTCTTTTTTAGGAGTTCTCCCGCTCCCGGCCGCGGAGCGGTCGTACTATCCGGTTCGCGATTTTCGGACGGATCAAATCACCTACTATTCGCAGGGGCCGAAAATCCCGCTCTTTGACGGCGACGCACTCGATCAGTGGACGAACACCAAAGGGGAACGTCCCGGCGACGGTTGGGAACTGAAGGACGGAATTTTGACACGCGTCAAACCCGTCGGGGACATCATCTCGAAAAAAGATTTCGAATATTACACCTTGGAGTTCGAATGGAGTCTCGGCGAAAAAGGGAACAGCGGCGTCAAATACCGTGTCAAAAAATTCGGGGACAATTACCTCGGCTGCGAGTACCAACTTTTGGACGATCTCCATTCCGAAGAAAGAAATCCGACGGCGTCGCTTTACGACATTTATCAACCGGGCGCCAACAAATCGGTCAAACCGCTCGGCGAATTCAATCACACGAAGATCGTCGTCCTGGGAGATCGGATTGAACACTGGCTTAACGGCGAGCGGGTTCTGCTGGTATACTCGGGAACCGAGGATTGGAAAAACCACGTCTCCAAAAGCAAGTTCAACGAAATCGCCGACTTCGGTGAAAACGCCAAAGGGAAACTCCTGATCCAGGATCACGGCGACTTTGTCCGGATCAAAAACATGGTCCTGCAGGAATATTGTCCCGTTCGATAAATAAGACTCCGAAAGCCGTGAATGTCGATTTCGTGGAAACGTCGGGGATTATCGGATACGGCGTTTCTTGGTAAAATATCGCGGTTTATGTCGGACACCACCCCGGTCTCCAGGTGAATCGGCAGTCAATATGTTTCCTACCTGTCAACAAGAAAGAGAAAACGATCATGCGATCAGATACCGTCAAAG
>JAVBTU010000492.1:0-3146 GCA_031556015.1 Thermoguttaceae bacterium | reverse complement strand
TTTGAGTCCGGCTCCGCTGAACACAGGTTGGAGGAGCTGCGTCAAGTCGTTGGCCGGAATACGGGCAACGGCCATTTCCTCCGTAATCAAACCTTCTTCGACCATATCGACGGCGGCACGAACATGCGCGAAACCGGTCCGCTTGGCGTTACGGGTTTGGAGCATGTACAATTTTTGCTTTTCGATCGTGAACTCGATGTCCTGGATGTCCTTGTAATGTTTTTCCAGATTTTCGGCGACCTCTTTGAATTGCTTCCAGCATTCCGGCATGTCGGTCGGGAGCGATTCCTCGATCTTTTTGGGAATACGAATACCGGCCACGACGTCTTCGCCCTGGGCGTTGATGAGGTAGTCGCCGGTGATACCGGGTTCGCCGGTCGCTCCGTTGCGGGTCAGCGCCACGCCGGTCGCACAGTCGTTGCCCATGTTGCCGAAGACCATCGATTGGACGTTCACGGCCGTTCCCCAGTCGTGCGGAATGTTGTTCATCCGGCGATAGACCATCGCGCGGTCGTTCATCCAGGAACCGAATACGGCACCGACGGCGCCCCAGATTTGCTCCATCGGATCTTCCGGGAAATCGTGTCCGGTCTGCTTCTTGACGGCCGCTTTGAATTCGGCGACGAGTTCCTTCAATTGGGCTGGGGAGAGATCGGAATCGTTCTTGACGCCGGCTTTTTCTTTTTTGGCATGCAAAATTTCTTCGAACGGATCAATATCGGTTTTGGTTTTCGGCTTCATATCCAAAACGACGTCGCCGTACATTTGGACGAACCGACGATAGCAGTCCCATGCGAAGCGTTCGTCGCCCGACTTTTTGGCCAACGCATCGACGGTTTTGTCGTTCAGGCCGATGTTCAGGACGGTGTCCATCATACCCGGCATCGATTCACGGGCGCCGGAGCGACAGGAAACGAGGAGCGGGTTCTCGGTGCATCCGAGTTTCTTTCCCATCGACTCTTCGACGACTTTCAGGGCGGCGTCGACTTGGGCGGTGAGTTCCGGCGGATACTTTTTGCCGTTGTCGTAGAAATAGGTGCAAACTTCGGTCGTGATCGTGAATCCGGCGGGAACCGGGAGTCCGATTTTCGCCATTTCCGCGAGGTTGGCGCCTTTGCCGCCGAGGAGGTTCTTCATCGACGCGTCGCCGTCGGTTCCTTTGGGTCCAAAACTGTAGACGTATTTAGCCATAGCTGTCAATTTCCTATTGGTTAGTGGGAAATGGGGAAAATAAACGCCGTTTATTCTATCGAAGCGCGTTTTTCCGTCAACCGGGCAGGATCGAAGCGGGGACGCACGCCGACTGGACCGGACCGCTCCAGCCTCTCTTTATTTTATCGGTATCTCTGATAGAATCCGACTTTGAAAAGAGCCCGAAGAGCCTTGGCGGCGTTCGGGTCGGCAACGCTTCATCTCCTATCAGAAAACTCATGGCGCTCTTTGAAATCGAGACACATTCTCACATCGTAATCACTTGGGCCGACGACGAAGATCAAGCGCGTCGGATTCTTTACGAATATTATCCGACCGAGGACGCGATTCGGGTCACCCGCCGCCCTCGCGATGCTTGGGTCATCTCGAAATCCGCTTTGGGTATTTCCGGTCCGTCCAATCCGTGCGACGTTGCGCGGGACTGTCTCTCCAAAGCGTCCGGCGACAAGCTGCACGCGATTCGTCTCTACATGCAGCACACAGGGAGCGATTTGGACAGTTCCCGCAAAATCATCGAATCGAACATGGTCATCGGTTGGTGAAAACGGGATGAGAGTCTGTGTTCAGCGCGTCAGCCGCGCCAAGGTCACGCTGGTCGAAACCGGACAAATCTCCGGTGAAATCGGGCCGGGGTTGCTCGTTCTCCTTGGAATCAAAGAGAGCGATACGGAAGCCGCCGCGAAATTTCTCGCCGCGAAAGTCGCTTCCTTGCGTATTTTTGAAGACGAAGCGGGCAAAATGAACCTCGGGTTGTCCGAAATCGGCGGACAAATGCTTATTGTCAGCCAGTTCACGCTCTACGGCGATTGCCGTAAAGGGCGGAGACCGAGTTTCGTCCAAGCCGCGCGGCCGGAACACGCGATTCCGCTTTACCGCCTGTTCGTCGACGAAGTTCGTAAGCAGGGAATCACGGTCGCGACCGGCGAATTCCAGCAATCCATGGCCGTCGAACTCGTCAACGACGGACCGGTCACGCTTCTGCTCGACACCGAAACGATGACGCCCCCCTAAGATTCGCATGCCAAAAGACACTCTCTCGCAAATTGCCCGGCTGTTTCTTCACAAATCCCGTCGCGGCCGAGCCCCGAAATCGTGGATCGGGGTACTGCTTCTGGTGATCCTGGCCGTCGTTTTGGCGCGTCTTGCGCCGGACAACTCTTCCTCCTCTTCTTCCAACGCCCCATCGGGCTCTTCCGCGAAAGAGCAAAAGTGGGGAGAAGTCCAAGTGGAACGGTTCGTCGACGGCGACACGATCGTCGTCGAAGGGGGTGTCAAGATACGCCTTGTCGGGGCGGACACGCCGGAAACGGTCAAGCCGAACTGGCCCGTGGAACCGTTCGGTCCGGAAGCGTCCGCGTTCACGAAAAAAACGATCGAAAAAGCCGGAAAACGAGTCCGCCTGGAGCCGGACGGCGACCGAACGGACCGATATGGACGCCAGCTCGCGTTGGTTTACGTCGGCGAAATTCTCCTCAACGAGGAATTGATCCGGCAGGGATTGGCGACGGCGGAGCTTCAGTACCGTTATTCGAAAGAGATGAAAACCCGTTTCCAAGCCGCCGAATATGAAGCTCAAAAAGCGAAACGCGGCATCTGGAGTCGGGAGCGTTGACTAAATATTCCGTCACTTCACCGTGATCGTCCGGCTTCCCAAGCCGTAGGAGTCGGGCGTTTCATAAAAAACGCGGAGATCGTAGTCCCCTGTCTCGGATTGGACGAGATTCGGAATCGGCAACTCCGCGGAAAATTCCCGGTCGGAAACGTCGACGATCACACGCGACACCACACGCCGATTCGCTTTGGCGTAAAGCGTGTTGAATTCCAGAACGCTTTCTTCGGTCCAATGAAACGCCCGCTTCTTCGGCGCGGTCACGACGTTGCGGGATTTCGGGATCGCAAGCTCCACAATCGCCCGACGCGTACCGGTCGCGGCC